>JBDTPD010000109.1:0-9284 GCA_039932855.1 Chitinophagaceae bacterium
ATAATTACCGGCAATGGATCCCCCAACTGTATAATTTCTTTTCATATTGGTTTCAGTCAACAGCCTGTCGCCAGTGATCCGCTCGTACTATCTAATATAACAGAAGAGAATGGATTGAGTGATAATCACGTTCAATGTGTATTGAAAGATAAAGAAGGGTTTGTATGGATAGGTACCTCCGATGGCTTGAACCTGATGGATGGTTCGGCCATAAAAATATTTAAGCATATCAATAACGACAGCAATTCGCTGATCGACAATAACATTCTTTCATTAACAGAAGACAAGGATGGAAATATCTGGATAGGTACCTATAATGGATTGAGCTGCTATCATCGTAACAAACATAATTTCCTTTCATTTCAAACACCTCTAAGTCCTTATGGGGCATCAGGTGCTATTAATACCATTGTCATCGATCATCAGTCACGCATATGGTGCAGCGGCGATGGGGGATTGATGTTATTTGACAAGGAAAAAAGAAAGTTTACATTCTATTATAACAATATCACAGAACTGCAAAGTAGCCCAACCTACAGTAATAAGTTACGGTACATGATGCTGGACAATGACAATGACCTGTGGCTTTGCAGTAATGATGGCTTATGGACCTTTAGCCTGCAGACTATGCAGTTTAAAAAAGAAATTCATCAATCAAATGATCCGCAGTACCATCCATTGTTCATGTATGTATTCCAGGGACATGACGAAAAGATATGGGCAGGCAATTGGCAATATGGATTAAAACAACTTGATAGAAATACTGGTACCGTTATCAATTATACTACCATTGCGGACAGACCAGACAATGTCCATTGCATTAATGAGATAAAACAACCGGATGGAAAATATATTTTATGGTTAAATGGCAATCTGCTTGCTTTTGATCCGGTTGAAAAAAAATTCTTTCATTATCCCAAGCCATTAAAGATGATTGAGTCCCCGGATGTATCACCGGTCTTTCAATCAACTGATGGATGGATATGGCTGGCTGGTGACAAAGGTTTATACATCTATAGTCCACAACGACAAAATTTCCAGCATCACCTTTTTCCTGCACCGCTTACTTCCCAGGGCATTGTTTTTACCGAATGGAACCATCTGCTACTGGCAGGTGCACAGGAAACAAGTTTTCTCCTTGCCTATGATACATCTTGGGCACTTAAAAAAAATCTTACCCCTTCATTCGGACCATCATTTACAAATACACAATCCGCGGCAGCACTGACCTTTGCAAAGAAAGATGATCATAATCTATGGATAGGTAATACCAGCGGAGTTGTGTCGATTGATCTACTGACAAATAAAACGAAATGGTTTACTCATAAAGACAACGATAGCACCAGCCTGCCAAGAAATTTTATCACCCGCCTGTTTTTTGATTCGCATAAAACATTATGGGTTTTCCCATGGCGCGAAGGAATCTGGCAGATGAACACACAAACAGGCGCCTGTAAGAAATTATGGGATGGTTTTATCCATGAGCCAGATCATATCAAACGATTACTTATTGCCGATGCAGCAGAAGACAACAATGGAAATATCTGGATGGCTGATCTTGACGAGGGTATTATTTTATATGATCGCAAATCAAATACTTTCAGTAAACCATTTGTCAAAGAAATCGGCGAACAATACAATGCATCCCGTATTTTTTTTAAAAACGGTTTTCTGTATGCCAATACTACTACGGCAATACTAAAATGGGATGCCGATAATCGCAAACTTCAAATCTTTGCATTGCCTCCGGAAATGAATAAGGTGATCTATGACATGGCGCCTGATAAAGAAAACAACTGGTGGTTGACTACCAGGAACGGCCTTGTTGTTTTTAATGAACAACTACATTCTTTCAAAAGATATACAACCAATGACGGACTTACGAACAATGATATAAATGCCACGCTGTTTTGTCGTGAAAATGGTGATATGCTGATTGGCGCTGCCAGCTATTATACATCATTCAATCCAGCGAAACTGAATGCCATATCAGGTACAGCGGCAAAGGTTGTATTGACTGATTTATTGGTAAATGACAGAATAGTTCAATGGGATAGTACCACTACGCTTAATCTTGATCATCATTCAACAAATGTCTTATTCAGATGGGCGTTCCCTGATTATGCAAATCCTTTGAAGAATCAATATTATTATCAGTTGGAAAGGTTTGATGCTGACTGGAAGTATGCAGGAAACAAAGGTGAGATACAATACGCTAATCTTTCACCGGGTAAATACCAGATATTACTAAAAGCAACAACCGCTAATGGCACTTCGTCCGCGAATACTATTACTATCAATTTTGTTATTCATCCTCCCTACTGGAGAACAACCTGGTTCATTCTTGCCTGTCTTGCTGCTTTTATTATTTTTCTTATCCTCGTCGTTCGATATATCTCACGCCGTAACCTGAAAGAAAAATTATTACGCCTTGAAAAAGAACAGGCTATTGAAAAAGAAAGAAACCGCATCAGTCGCGATATGCATGATGATCTTGGCAGCGGACTTACCAAGATCGCGATCATGAGTGAAGTAGTAAAAAAACAATTGAATGAACCGGAGAAAGCAAAGCAACAACTGGAAAACATTTCTTCTTCTTCAAGAGAGTTGGTGGATAGTTTGCAGGATATCATTTGGGTATTAAATCCAAAAAATGATACACTGGAAAGCCTGGCATCTTATGTACGCGAATACGGATTAAAATTCTTCGAGCCATCCGGCACACAGATCCATTTTAAATACCCTGAAAAATTTTCTCCGATAAAATTATCCGAAGAAACAAGGAGAAATATATTCCTGGTGATAAAGGAATCGTTCAATAATATCGCTAAACATGCGTGGTGCAATAACGTAACAGTAACTATAGCAGAAAATTCTTCTTCCATACTGGTAAAGATCGAAGACGATGGAAAAGGATTTGACGAGTCACAGGTTAGATTATTTGGCAATGGATTAATAAATATGAAGAACAGGATTAGCCAGATTGGTGGCGAGTATAACCTCGCATCAGAAGCGGGTCATGGCACGCAGATCACTATGAACATACCTTTGTAACACTTTTTTGGTACAGCGCTTATAAATATGCTTACTTACTTTTGAATAAATATGGTACAGGTAGTTATCATAGAAGATATTAAAGAAATCAGGGAAGGCTTACAATTGCTGATCGACAGCAGTGAAGGCTTTGCCTGTTCGCTTACTTTCTCATCTGCTGAGCAAGCGATAGAAAAACTTCCGGATTCCTGTCCTGATGTGGTGCTGATGGACATTCATCTTCCCGGCATGAATGGCATTGAAGCAGTCAGACTATTAAAGCAACGATGTCCTGGTACACAATTCATCATGAGTACGATCTATGAAGATGATGAAAATATTTTTGAATCACTGAAAGCCGGCGCCAGTGGTTATTTATTAAAGAAAACAGCCCCTTCAAAAATACTGGATGCCATTGTGGAAGTAGTAGAAGGCGGCAGTCCGATGAGTTCGCAAATTGCCCGTCGCGTCATTGCCTCTTTCCAGAAAAAAGATTCTATCGATGAAGTAGATATTCTTACTAACCGCGAAAAAGAAGTATTAAAGGCGCTTGCTAAAGGATTACGATACAAAGAAATCGCGGACGAATTCAATGTCAGTATGGAAACGATCCGCAGTCATGCCCGAAAAATTTACGAAAAGCTACAGGTCCAGAGTCGTACGGAAGCGTTGAATAAAGTCTACGGAAGAAATAGGCAATAGGCAATGTGCAATTGGCAATGCCCTGGTAAAAGACTATTCCCTTTGCTTATTGCCCATTGCCTATTGCTTATTGGATATTGCCTTCCTAACACTTTTTTGTGATTGTCCCGCGTCCATGCATTGAACAACTTTACCAAAACTATTGTATCATGAAAAAGTTGTTCCTTTTCCTCGTTATGGTATCTCTTTTTGCCTTTGCCGGTCATACCCAATTACTGAAGAAGATTGGTAATAAGATTAAAACTAAATCCGAACAAAGAGCTGATCAGCGAACCGACCAGGCCATCGACAAAGGACTCGATAAAACTGAAGACGCGACTAAAAAGAAAGATGGCGGAACGTCAGACAATAGCACCGCCGATACTCATTCTACTACTACCAATTCAGCGCCTGTTGTTGACACACCTGTTAGTGGAACAGCAACGCCCGCTCCATTAAAAGTTTATAATAACTATGATTTCGTTCCCGGAGATAAAATCCTCTTTGAAGACAACTTCACCGATGACCAGGATGGTGAATTCCCTGCACATTGGGAATTAAAAGCCGGACAAGCTGTATTAAATAAAATAAATGGAGAAGAAGCCTTGCATCTTACTGATGGTAACTATGCCCGTGTATTTCCAAGAATGAAAACTTCCACCTATTTAACCGATCCATATACGATTGAATACGATTATTATTTCGCGCCTGGCGCATATCAATTGATAGTAATGATGAAGGGATTTGATAAAGAAGCCGGTTATGAGAGAGAAACTCCTGTAGGGATTGGCAATACAGAAGTTTATTTCAATGGTAACTGGGGTGGTGTATCGTTAAACAAAATTTATTCGGCTGCCTTAGCAGAAAATTTTGAAAGTAAATGGCACCATGTAGCGATTGCTGTAAAAAATCATCAGTTAAAAGTATACGTTGACCAATATCGTGTGCTCGTAGTTCCTGATACCAAAGAAGATTATACCAGTATAGAATTTGCAGGTATTGGCAATGAAGCAAGTCCACTCGTTTTTAAAAATGTTCGTATTGCGGCCGGCGGCTACATGAATATGATCGGGAAAAAATTTACCGAATCAAAGATCGTTACACACGGGATCAACTTTGATATTGACAAAGCAACCATCAAGCCTGAAAGTATGGGTACATTAAATATGATCGTGCAAGTGATGAAAGATAACCCAGAACTGAAGTTTGAAGTAGATGGTCATACCGACAATAGCGGCACAGCCGCACACAATCTTACATTATCCCAACAAAGAGCAGAAGCAGTAAAAGCACAGTTGATCAGTATGGGTATCGATGCTTCGCGTCTCACTTCAAAAGGTTTCGGCCAAACAAAACCAATGAATGACAATACGACGTTGGAAGGGAAAGCGAATAACCGGAGAGTTGAATTCGTGAAGCAGTAGGCAGTTGGCAGTCGGCAGTCACAGTTTGCAAATAGATACTGTATTTCTTATTCGAGATTTATAAGAAATTTTCTCCGTTCAGAGTATGACTGCAGACTGCCAACTGCCGACTGAGAACTGCCAACTGTCCATTCAGGATAATCTACTTCTCTGGCGGGAGCGCAATCTTACCATCTTTCATATAAAAAATGCGATCGCTGAGTTGTGCAAGTTCTTCGTTGTGCGTGACGATTAAGAAGGTTTGATTGAATTTATCACGAAGCTCAAAAAATAAGCGATGCAGTTCACGCGCATTGGCTGAATCAAGATTGCCTGTTGGTTCATCAGCGAAAACTATGTCAGGATGATTGATCAATGCTCTTGCTACCGCTACACGTTGTTGCTCGCCACCGCTAAGTTGATTAGGCTTGTTTTCAAGACGACCAGCAAGTCCAAACATATTTAATAAGCGGATCGCTTCTTCTTTCACTTCTTCCTTTGACCGCCCTGCCAGCCATCCCGGAATGCAAACATTCTCTAATGCTGAGAACTCGGGAAGTAAATGGTGAAACTGAAATACAAACCCAATATGCTTGTTGCGGAACATAGCTAACTGTTTTGGAGTTAACCTTGCCCCGGATCTTTTTTCATAAGAAAATTTGCTGCTGCCTACAAAGGTCCCGGAGATGGAATCATGCCAGCCGGATGGTCTTGCCGAAAAAAAACTGATGAAATCAAACGGAATCACACGTCCCAATGTTCGCAGCAAACCATCTACCAGTGTGGGTTGGGTCGTATTCTGACGGACAAAAACCTTGGTACCGGTAATAAGTTTTGCAGGCGTACGGCCCACTGTTCCTTCCCAAAGTGAATAATAAACGAATAAAGCGACCAGGATGGATAAGATCATCGCCACCGTGTAAAAGGTCTCATCAGCTAAGACGCTTTGCGTAATGTTTATATATAAAAAAAGAAATCCACGTCCGAGTAAGACAATAAGTGCCGAATCAATTAAAAAATTTAACACCCGTTTGTACCAGGGAGCCGGTAATATTTCTTTCCGGACGTAGTTTTCAATCTTCACACCATTCATTTCCACATAGCCCTGATCGGCGCTGTCCAGTGTACCTAATATGTGAAGCAACGTGCTTTTGCCGGAGCCGGAAGGCCCTACAATAGAGGCCACTTCGCCTTTTTTAATATCGATATCCACACCTTTCAGCACCTGAACCGTGTCGTATTGCTTAAAAATATTTCGTCCTGTTATCATCCGGAAAGCCTTTTTAGATGGTCAAATATCCTTAAAAGGGGGCCATCGGCAAAACCTATCAGTGAGGCAGGGATCATTTTTAAGAAATCATTCAAATCAGGTCGGACAACTAAGGATTTGGAAAATTCGTTAATAAAGCTACTTTTGCGGAAAATTGGGGGGAAATATAATCGGATTAAAGCCTCTCTGCATAAACTAAATAAACCCTTTTTGAAACATGTTTTGGACCTTAGAACTGGCCTCGTACCTGGAAGATGCACCCTGGCCTGCTACAAAAGATGAATTGATCGATTATTCGATCCGCTCGGGCGCACCCATTGAAGTGGTGGAAAACCTGCAGGAGCTGGAAGATGAAGGCGATGTGTATGAAACGATCGAGGACATCTGGCCAGACTATCCTACACAGGATGATTTTCTGTTTAATGAAGACGAGTATTAAGAAGAAAAGCTGTTAGCTGTTAGCTATTAGTAATTAAATAATTTACAAACTAATAAAGCCTCCAGACCGGAGGCTTTATTAGTTTGTATTATCGTAAAAGAAGCTAACAGCTAAAAACTAATAGCTAATAGCTTTATTTTTCCATTTGCTCAATCACCTTCGGAGTAACACCAGTAAAGCTGAAGCCACCATCGTGAAAGAGATTTTGCATAGTGACCATGCGTGTGTAGTCGCTGAATAAGGTAACGCAGAAGTTAGCACAATCTTCACCGGATGCATTACCAAGCGGACTCATTGCTTCTGCATAATTAATAAAACCATCAAATCCTTTCACCCCACTTCCGGCTGTGGTACGCGTTGGTGATTGCGATACTGTATTGACTCTTACTTTTTTCTTTACACCATAGTAATAACCAAACATTCGGGTAACGCTTTCCAGCAATGCTTTAGCATCTGCCATTTCATTATAGTCGGGGAATACCCGTTGTGCTGCGATATATGTCAATGCTACCACGCTGGACCATTCATTCAATGCGTCCATATCCCAGGCGGTACGAAGTACTTTATGCAAACTCATGGAAGAGATATCAATTGTTTTTTGGTTCCACAGATAATCCATTTCCGTATAATGTTTGCCTTTACGCACATTCAAACTCATACCGATCGAGTGAAGAATGAAATCAATCTTACCACCAAAGTGCTCCATTGATTTTTCAAACAGATTTTTCAGATCATCCATACTGGTTACATCAGCTCCAATTACGGGAGCGTTGCCGCATTGTTCGGCCAGTTTATTGATCTCGCCCATCCGTAAGGCAACAGGCGCATTGGACAATACGATCTGCGCACCTTCTTCGTAACATTTAAGAGCAGTTTTCCAGGCAATGGATTTTTCGTCCAATGCACCGAAGATGATTCCTTTCTTTCCTTTCAATAGGTTATTTGACATAATGATTAATTAAATGGATTTAATTTTTCTTTTGTTCTTCCAGTAGTTGTGAATAGATTTTGATACCAATATAGCTGCCAAGTTTTTTGCCCTCGGACATAACTCCTGGTAACATCTCAATGTTTTCTTTGACGACCTTTTTACCAAGCGGTGTGTCGTAGAACTTTATTAATCCTTCTATCTCTTCATTAGTAAAGCGTGCTCTGTACGCCCGCACATAAATACGCTCGAGCCATCTGCGAGCCGTTCCTTCCTGCATATCTTTAATAAATCTTGCATAAAATTCTTTCATCATTTCGCTCTGATCTGACTGCGGCATATTCTGTGCAATATTTGTTCCCATAGTAATTGCTTGCGTAACCTCCAGCAATCTCATGACGTTTTTTGTAAAAATATCGTCAGGCGCCGCTGTAGTATCAAAATCTATTTTTGGATTCATCAGTTCTTCATCTGCCTTTTTTTGCGCTTCTATCTCATCAGGAGTAGCTTCTCTCATTTCCATACCAGGTGGAGGTGGTGCTGGTGGCGGAGGTGGTTCAACCTCTTCCTTTTTTGTCTGGGTCGTAGTTTTGGTCTTTGCTTTTGTTGTTTGCGCATCAACCTTCAAAAACAATAAGAAGGCAAGCGTAAAAAGCAATACGATCTTCAAGATTTTTTTCATTTTTCAAATATAAGTTGATAAAAATAAACAGCCTCAGGTAACCGGCTTAAACGTTTTTCTTATGATAAATACAACCAGGAATGTAAACAGGAACACTGTTACCAATGATAATAGCATGTATAATAAAAGGCGACCGAATGATTCTCCTGGTCTGATGATCTTTTGAAAGTATTTGATAAGCGCATAAACCGGGACAAGAGAAATCACAATGATCAGTAATATCGCCAGCTTCTGTAGTTTCAAAATGAGGAGTTATTATAATATCGCTAGTGTTATGCGTTGTGTATTTAATTCCTTACCATTTCTCTAGCATTCTCCATCGCAGCAGCCGTTGGTTTTTCACCACTTAACATTTTCGCAATAGTAATGATCCTTTCTTCAGTTGTCAATTGACGGATATTTGTTTTCACACTATCCTTTACTATTTCTTTATACACGAAGAAATGTGCATCGGCCTTACCAGCGATCTGCGGCTGATGCGTAATAGAAATGACCTGGCGCCTTGCTGCCAGTTCTTTCATAATAACACCTACCTGTTTGGCCGCTTCCCCGGATATACCTGTATCGATCTCATCAAAAATAAGTGTAGGCAGATCGATCGATTGGGCCACCAACGATTTTACAGAAAGCATTAAGCGACTCAACTCTCCCCCACTGGCTACTTTGCCGACAGGCTGTAACTGACCACTTTTATTAGCATCAAATAAAAATTCAACAGTATCACTACCATATGCATTCAATGCAGCTGGCTTTATTTCTGCTTTAAGGATCGCATTTGGCATGCCTACCTGTGTCAGCAGTTTATTTACTTTGGTCTCTAGTGGTTTTATTTGTTTGGTACGACCAGC
>JBDTPD010000110.1:0-9255 GCA_039932855.1 Chitinophagaceae bacterium
CCATTTTATCTACCAAACCAAAAATGGCCATGATACCATATACACCGATACGATTGGCAATGAAAGCAGGAGTGTCTTTACACAAAACAGTGGTCTTACCAAGAATGAGATCACCATAATGCATTAAGAAATCTACAACCTCGGGATCAGTATGCGGCGTTGGAATAATTTCTAATAAACGCAGATAACGTGGGGGGTTAAAGAAGTGACTACCGCAGAAATGTTTTTTGAAATCATCCGTACGTCCTTCTGCCATTAAATGAATGGGAATACCGGATGTATTTGATGTGACCAATGTACCGGGTTTGCGAAACTGCTCTACTTTATCATAGATCAGTTTTTTAATATCCAATCTTTCTACTACTACTTCAATGATCCAGTCATACCCGCCAATCTCCTTCATATTATCATCGAAATTTCCTGTCGTGATCTTTTTCAAGACATCTTTATGATAAACAGGAGAGGGATTGCTTTTGATCGCAGCGGTCAATGCATCATTGACGAGTTTATTTCTTTGAGCCGGGGTGGTACTTTCGGCAGCTTCCTTTGGTACCATGTCCAATAACAATACCTGTAGACCAACGCCTGCGAAATGACAGGCAATTCTTGAACCCATTACACCACTGCCTAATACCGCTACTTTCCTGATTGTGCGTTTCATATTTGTGGGGAAATTAAAATTAGTTAGTTAAACAACTATTTAGTGTGAAGGTAAGGATAAAGTGTGAAGTTATTAGTAGGTAAAATGGACTGGCGTACATCGTACATCTAACATCGTACACTGCATATCGTACATCAAAGATGATCTGTATCTGGCGGAGGCAGCCTTTTGTCCAGAATTTCCTTCTTATGTTTTTTCGCCAGCCTTTTATTTTTTTGAATACCAATACTGCTGGTCATTCCGCTCATGGCTATTTTGACAAGATAATTGATAGCTGACCGGTCGTGCAGACGTTCAAAATAAATAACACCGGTGCGATGATCATTTCTATTCTTAATAATAGTATTGGCAAAGAAACTAACTACGCCGGCAAAGAATGTTTTCTTATTGGTTTCGCCTGGCCGTGTAATCCTTACTTTGAGATCATGATAGTACATGTTCATTTCCCCATAAGCTAATTTCTCACGGCCTACTACCTGCATACTCATCGTATCCAGTTTTGCCGATTTTAATTCGGCAGAGGCAAGTGATATCAATACCGGATTTAAAATAGTTAAATCGGCAGGCCCCATGCTACCTGTCATTAAAAATCCGCCCAATGAATCGGTGTAAGAAACTTTTACATGCAGGCGGATGAACATGGTATCCTGTAAGTACGCGGTTGCTTTTATACGTAAGCTATCTTTTGCTGTTAAATTAAAATTGCGGATATCAGCAACTGTTCCATTCAACCGCGCCACTGTTATTTTACCAGCCGTCTTTGTTTTTTCATTTACTTCTTCATACTCAATTTGTGTACGTTTGAGATTAATCGTGTCTACGGTCAAATGAATAGGAATGCTATTAATAAGTGGTACCGGCAACAAGCCATCCAAACCTGGCTCACGAGGTATGCGCTTATCACGGTAAGCCGTCATAAATCCATCATAGATATTTACAATACCCAGATCAAGAATAGTATCAGCGATCAATCGTTGTACATCGAATGGTCCTACTGTAATAGCGCCGGTATGCGTTGTCATGTAATCCGTTTGATAGGGATGTGCTTTTACATAAGCATCCCTGTCAAGAACAGGTGTCAGGGAGAATGAATCGACAGAGAAAAATTGTGTTTTCTTATCATACCCTGCATTGTACCATTTATAATCCATATTGGCATTATGATAATTTCCCGTTATCTCACGCAGATTGAATTTTGTATTATGTTTGACAAGCTCACGCAGGTTGAGCAGGTAAGAAGAGTTAATGGTCAGGTCACTTAATTTGGCCCAATCAATAGTTAAGGTGCCACCTTTTTTACCCAAACTATCCATTACAAAATTCCGGGCAGCAAGGTTAGTGATAATACCTTTCCAATCCCAGCTTTCTGCTTCATTCTTTTTTAAGACCAGTTTATCTACCAGTGCGATTACACGACCATCTTTTGCATCAAACTTTTTCCCCTTGGCATCTGTGTACACAAAATGATCCATAGAAAAATGTAACTGATCGGCAGATACTGTTTTCGCTGGCTCCTTTACTACCTTCAGATTTTTCAATTCAAATGAATTGTTAGGTCCTTCGCCTTTCCAATCAAGTGACGATGTTCCTTTATCATTGTTGTTGACAAAATGAAGTGAGGGTTGTATTATAAGAATATTGCTGATCAGGATGTCTTTCCATTCTGCCGGCGTAGCATTTTCATCTATGTTTTTTGCCAGGCGGCTAATATCAACATGTGGCCTGATCACTTTTACATTATCAGCATATATTTTTCCCTGCAAAATTGCATTGATATCAGGAACGCCACTGACAGATGGAATACTTACATACACGGAATCATCACCGGTACGATCATGATAAACGATATTCTCAAACTCAGATGATTGTTTATCGGCGATGTTAAGATTTTCTATCGTTAAATGCTGACTGTTATCCAATATATCCAGCTTGCTTCCATTGGTAACAAGTCCTGTTACGGTAAGCGGTTTACCTTTTAGTATACTCAGATCTTCAGCAGAAAAATTATTCAGGAAGACTGACATTTTCTTGTCGCCCTGCTGCGCATTGATCTTTGTGTTAGTGCCATGTATGTCTTTAAAAACAAAACTCCCGGTAGCAGCCGCGCCTTGTTTGGGGAAAGAAGAAAAATTTACATCTGCATTCTGCCAGTTAACGCCATTAACGATGACCTGGTTGAATTTATCATCAGCCACCATTGAGTTGACAGATGCTTTTCCTGTTTTAATAGAATAAGCATTCTTCTTATCTACGCTTATACTTTTTGTAGTAAAACCATTATTACTGCCATTATATCGTACGTTCTCCAATCGCGCCGTTATATCACCCATGGTCAATACTCCTTTGGTGAAATTCAAATTACTTACCGATCGTTGAATAGATCGTATGCGCCGCGCATCTACTAATTGTTTAGCTGATACCGTCATCGTAGCATCCTGTAATTGCAGGTTCACATTCTTATTAATGGTCAGATTGACCTGCCCATTAATAATATCGAGATTATCAAGCTGCATTATTTTGCCAATTCCCGCTAATGCCTGGAACACATCCCTGGAAGAACGGCTCTTGCTTTTCCCGATATTATAATTGATCACCGGGCGAATAAGCGTTACTTTCTTCGCGGCTAATTGCTGATCAAATACAAGATCATCCCATGACAATCCCTGCAATTCAAACTGCGGCATATTCAGTTTGTTGATCACCTTATTATTCTTATCTAATTCTTTATAGGTAAAATTGCTCAGGCTGATACGATTGTCATTGAGCAGGATACTATCGAACTGAATAGCATAAGCGCTGTCGCGTAAGAAATTTTCATAATTGCGTATCGCCATTACAAATCGTTCTACTGTCAATGGCCGCAGCGCATTTTCACGGATGCGTAATCCCTGTACCTCGAAATTATTATGATCGGATGTAAATGAGCTTGGGCGACCATCACGCATGGTAGTGATATCAAACGAACCGTTTTGTACCGCTACAAAGCCAAGTTCCATATTACCCGTCAGTTGCTGAATGAGTTCATTTAGTTTAGGCGGCTTCACCGGATCACGGCTTTTCGAAAGTTCTACCGCCAATTGGAAACGAGGATTGATACAATACACTGAATCTGCTTTGATCACTTCCGTATGATACAGCGTATCAAAATCAATATTTGTCATCCTTAGTTTATCAAAGAAAATACGGAAAGAATTGGTAGAACTATCTCCTTTACTGGCCATGATAGTACAACTGTCAAACTCCGCCATACGACTTCGAATGTTTATCCGAAAATTGCTGAAGCTGAGCCGGTGACGACCATCGGGGAAAAGAATATTCTGGTTGGTCGTATGCAGTGATACGTTATCGCTGAATAATATTTTTTGTTTTGATTCACTATCTGTCGTATCCACCTGCAGATTATCGAGGTTGAAATAAAGCCGCGAGATGACAATCGGTTTTTCTTCCGGTCGTATTTTATTTATTAATGAGAATGTGCCGTTATCAATCTGGAAGCGATTTACTTTTAATACCTGTAAAGCATCCTGGATAGAATTATAAATGCGTCCCATTTCCTGCGGAATGGACATGCTGGTATCTGATTTCGCTGTGCTATCCCGTGCATGAATTTTCGTGACTGTTATTTCAGGATCGATCAATTGAATAGAATCGATGAGAAATGTTTTTTCAAAGATCAAAGGCCAGATTTTTTCTACCTGCACTTTGATCTTACTGACACGAAAGCGATAAGCGATAGGAGCATCGATGGTATCGGTAGAAATAAAAACTGCCTGTTGCAGTTCCATTTTGCGACTAAACCAGTTGAACTTGAATTTGTGGATATCGAGTTTCAGTTTTCCATGCGACTGATCCGATACCATATTTTCGATCAATTCCTCGGCATGATTCACGAACCAGAAGTGAAACGACACGAGCAATACCACGATAGCACCGAGAATGATCCCGGCGATCTTAGTAAGTTTTTTCGTGAATGTTTTTTCTGCCAAGGTGCGGAGAGATTAAGGTTTGAATTTACCACAATTCGGCTGGGAAAAAAACATAAATCTCTGAATAATAAGAAATAAGGAATGAGAAATGAGAAATAAGAAAGGTTTTTACGATTGGAATATACTTTCTCATTCCTTATTCTTCAAGAAAAATTCGTTTTGAGAAAATCATCTATTTCATCTGCCCAATAGCCAATATCACTGATCAGTGTCACCATTTCCTGGTAATCCATTCCCTGGATATCGCGTTCGGCAATAGCACAGAGAATGCCTTTGTCGGCGATCGTAGCTAATTTAATTCCCATGTATTTGGCATTTACTTCCAAAGCGCCTTGATAGAAATCGAGTTTCTTTTCATTGGTCGCCGGAATCACATGCAATGGCGCAAAGCAACGGATAAATGTGCGGGTGGTTTTTGATGCTGTATCATATGACGTCAGAAAAACTTCAATCTTCGAAGACCCCCGGGTGAAATACCAGGCATTTGTTTTCGGACTAAAAATAGCATCAGCAGTTGTACCGATCTCTTTGCATAATTGATCGATGTAAGATTTGACGGTTTCGTTAGTTGTCATGATGAGGGTTTTATATGAATTATGAGTTATGAATTAAGAATTATGAATCAAGCGAGCAAGCTGTTATTCATAATTCTTAATTCATAACTCATAATTGTGTTAGCTAACTGAAGACCCATTCTCCGTCGCTTCATCCGGATTGATGAACTTCAGCTTTCCTGCATCTTCAGCCATCAATATCATTCCATTGCTTTCAATACCTCTCATCTTGCGGGGGGCAAGATTGGCCACAACGACTACCTGTTTGCCAACAATTTCTTCTGGTTTGAAATGAAGAGCGATACCGGAAACGATCGTCCTTTTCTCAAAGCCAAGATCGACTTCCAGTTTTAATAACTTATCTGCTTTCTCTACTTTTTCTGCCGCGATGATAGTACCTGTTTTCAGATCCAGTTTGGCAAAATCATCATACTGTATCGCTGGCTTCGCGGGTGAAGGCGTTGTTTCTTCCATAGCTGCTGCTTGTTCGGTTTTAATAAGTCCGGCTTTTAATTTTTCTATCTGTGCCGTTATTTCTGCATCTTCTATTTTTCTGAATAATAATTGTGGTTCGCGCAGGCTATAACCTACACTCAACAATTTTGTCTTACCTGCATTTTCCCAATCCAGCATTTTCTCTACCACTTTCATCATGTGCAGCATCTTCCGTGATGTGCTTGGTAAAAATGGATTGATCAATACTGCGAGGTTAGCGGTTAATTGTAAACAAATATGAAGACAGTTGTCGATCAGTTGCTGATTGTCTGGTTTCTCAGCTAAACTTTTTGCAACGATCCACGGTTCTTTCTTCTGCATATACTGGTTGCCTTTGCGTGCAAGATCAATGACCTCGAAAAGCGCTTCACGGAATTTATAGCCTTCCAGTAATGTTTCTATTCTATCTTTTGCCTTCGGAATTTCTTCCAAAATGAAATTATCTTCTTTATCAAGAATAGCCGTATGCAATGGCGGTACTTTGCCTTTGCATAATTTATGCATCAGTACAAAAGCGCGGTTCACAAAGTTTCCAAAGATATCCGTGAGTTCACTGCGATAGGATGTTTGAAAACCTTTCCAGGTAAATTCACTGTCTTTTGTTTCCGGTGCAATGGCGGTTAAATAATAGCGCAATGCATCAACCATTTGCCCGCCACCATTTTCTTTTTTTACAAAATCATTGATGTAATCGCGCATGTCGAGTTTCCAGTTACGGCTGGTACTCATCTTATCTCCTTCGAGATTCAAAAATTCATTGGCAGGTATATTGTCAGGTAAAATATTTCCATGCAATTTCAGCATGATCGGAAAGATGATGCAATGGAAAACGATATTGTCTTTCCCAATAAAATGTACAAGTTTGGTATCCTTGTCATACCAGTAAGGCTTCCAGTCTTTATCATGATCGATGGCCCATTGTTTGGTAGCGCTGATATAACCAATCGGCGCATCAAACCACACATACAATACTTTACCATCAGCATTCTTCACCGGTACTTTGATGCCCCAATCAAGATCACGGGTAACGGCCCTTGATTGAAGACCACCTTCGATCCAGCTTTTGCATTGACCAACTACGGTCGCGCGCCAATCATCTTTATGCTGGTTTAAGATCCATTCTTTAAAAAAATCTTCATGCTTACCCAATGGCATGTACCAGTGAGTTGTTTTTCTCTTGATCGGTGGCTTACCACTCAATGTACTGACCGGGTTGATCAATTCATCCGGACTAAGTGTACGTCCGCAATTCTCGCATTGATCGCCGTAGGCATTATGAAAACCGCAGTTGGGGCAAGTTCCTTTTATAAACCGGTCAGCAAGGAATGTCTTTGCTTCTTCATCATAATATTGTTCGGTCTCCTTTGTCTCCAGTTCATTCCGGTCATTCAGGTAAGTAAAAAACTCCTGTGCCGTTTCATGATGAATAGGTTCGCTGGTGCGGTGATAGATATCGAAAGAAATATCGAGGTCGGCAAAATCCTGTTTGATTGCTGCATGATATTTATCAATGATCTCACGCGGGGTAGTGCCTTCTTTCATGGCCTGGATAGGAATAGCGGTGCCATGTTCATCACTGCCACAGACATAAACCACATCTCTTTTCTGTGCACGCAGATAACGGACATAAATATCAGCCGGTATATAAGCGCCGGCCAGGTGGCCCACGTGTTTCAACCCGTTGGCATACGGTAGCGCGGCGGTAATTAAGTATCTTTTAAAATCAGTCATAGTAGGATGCAAAAATAAGCTATTAGGAGTTAGGTATTAGTTATTAGCGGTTAGCTATTAGTTGTTAGTGTAGATAAGTTTTAGAATTGCTTTTTTGACTCAGAGAGCCACAAAGAAGCGCAGAGGTTCTCAGAGTTTTCTATTAGAGGAAATTCTCTGCGGCTCTCAGTGCTTCTTTGTGGCTCTCTGCGTCAAAATCGAATAAAGCTGAGTTGGCTTCGAAATTCAATCTCTTTCATTACCTTTCTTGAGAGAAAAATACCAAACAACTTATGGACAGAAGAAAATTTATCAAACGCGGATCTGTTGCGGGTCTGGCTGCAGGCACACTGATCAGTTCCTGCAAATTACCTTCCCACAAAGAAGAAGAAGCGACGACTACTGAAGTAAAATCAACAACCGGCGATACACCTGCCACCGACTTTGAATTGAATGAAATCACCGTCGATGATCTCCAGGAAATGATGAAAAGCGGTAAGCATTCCTCCCGTTCTATTACTGAATTATACTTAAAAAGAATAGACGCGATTGATAAGAATGGCCCGAAAATTAATTCGGTCATTGAACTAAATCCTGATGCACTGGCCATGGCTGATGCGATGGATGCAGAAAGAAAATCAGGAAAGTTGAGGGGTCCTTTGCATGGCATTCCCATTTTAATAAAAGATAACATCAATACTGGTGATAAGATGATGACCACTGCCGGTGCACTAGCACTCGAGGGGCATAAGGCTGCCAAAGATGCTTTTGTGATGAAACAATTGAGAATGGCAGGTGCGGTATTATTAGGGAAAACTAATTTAAGCGAATGGGCCAACTTCCGTTCTACCCGTTCATCAAGTGGATGGAGCAGCAGGGGCGGGCAAACAAAAAATCCATGCGTGCTCGATCGTAATCCATGTGGGTCGAGTTCAGGTTCGGGTGCCGCTGTCGCCGCTAATCTTTGTGCTGTTGCAGTAGGTACCGAAACAGACGGATCGGTTACGGCACCTTCTTCTTTCAATGGGATCGTTGGTATGAAACCAACTGTTGGGTTGGTCAGTCGTGCTGGTATCATTCCAATTTCTAAAACACAGGATACGGCTGGTCCGATGGCAAGAACAGTAAGAGATGCGGCCATTTTATTAGGCGCTATGATCGGAATGGATAGCGATGATGCAGTAACTGCAGAAAGCGATGGTAAAACACAAAGTAATTACACACAATTTCTTGATGCGAATGGATTGCAGGGAAAAAAGATAGGCATTGAAAAATCTTTCCTCGAAGGACATGAAGGAGTAGTAACCTTATACAAACAAGCTATTGAGGTATTAAAAAGCAAAGGCGCTACCGTGATTGAATTGGATGTATTGAAAGAAATTAATCCGCTGGGTGATGCAGAATTCAATGTGATGTTATATGAATTTAAAGAGGGAGTAAATAAATACCTCGCCACTGCTAATGCCAATGTAAAGACATTAGCTGATGTAATCGCTTACAATAAAGCCAATGAAACGAAAGCAATGCCTTTTTTCAAGCAAGAATTATTGGAGAAAAGCGAGGCCAAAGGTTCATTGGATAATAGTGAATATGTGAAAGCAGTCGCAAAATCAACCAGTGCCCGGAAGATCATTGATGACCTGATGAAAACACACGGTCTTGATGCTATTGCTGGTACCAGTATTGGTTATGCCAATGTTACTGATCTTGTCAATGGTGATTACAGCACTGGTTTTTATTTCAGTCCACCGGCTGCTATGGCCGGTTATCCGCATATCACGGTGCCAATGGGAACGGTACATGAATTGCCTGTTGGTTTTTCATTGATCGCCGGTGCGTATAAATAAGG
>JBDTPD010000111.1:0-9239 GCA_039932855.1 Chitinophagaceae bacterium
ATAATCGAAATGAAATTGCATACCATCAGAAAACATTCCATCGCCGGTGTACCAATGCTGCATAAATTCTCTGACCGCATATTCAATTCTGACAGGATCATAATCGCAGCCATATTTACAAAGGAAAGCCTCGATCATTCCGGAAAATAATATCCAGTTACTATACACAGGTACCGTTGATCTCGTTGTGAGCAAGGCGGTAACAACCTGCTTTTTTACCAGTGTATCAAGATGTTCCCATATCCATGGACAACGCACCAATCCAAATGCAAAAAATGAAGCATCAACTAATGGCTGTCCACCATCCCATTTCAAATAATCTTTGGCAGCAGGATTAACAGCATTGGCAATTGCTTTCAATATCCATTTACGGTACTGATCCCTTAAAGAAACTTCTTCTTTACTGCCACCTTCCAGGTTTAGCCATGGAGCGATGCCACTTAACGTTCTTCCAAATGCTTCGAGGTAAGTAACCTTTGCACGACTCTCTTTATTATCAATACCCGGAGATAAAACCACCGGCATGGTTTCTTTTAATTTATTATCAGCCAACGATGATATAACCGGCTTCGCAATCTTATCCAGGTAACTTAACCATAGCTTTCTATCGTCCTGCTGCTGTGCGGTAACGTTACCAGAAATGATTAATAGCGAGAAAAAAAATATAACTGATTTACTTATCATCAAAAGTATAAATGATTCTCTAATAGCAGAGCTAACAGCTAATAGCTAACAGCTTCCCTCCCCATCTCATCCAACACCGGCTTATTAATAGCTTTCAAAACAGTTTGCTCCGGCGTCAACAGCTCCAAAACTACTACTTCATTTTCTCCTTTCTTCAACCATTCTACCGGTACATACAAAGTTTGTTGCGGACCGATGCTCCAGTACCTTCCAAGATGATGACCATTTACCCAAACGCAACCTTTGCCCCAATTACGCATATCAAGATAAGTATCGCCCGTCTTTTGTAAAATAAAGCTTCCTTTCCTGATCACAGGTGCGTCTTTGGATACCGTATTATTTTTAAAAGAAACCAGGCTTGTATTGTTAAAAGGCAGCGAATACATTTGCCAGCCTTTTAATTCCATATTATTAAGTGTAACCTTTTCAGTAATGCCTTTTTTGTTTTTTAATAAATAAGGACCAAAATTGATCCGGCCCATATTCTCCACTAAAATATCCAACGTTACATCTCCCGGTGGCAATTGTATCGGCAAGCTATCCTGGTAGAGCCGGCGATCAAGTGTACCGATCCGTTTCCCAATTATAAATACGACTGCATAATCGCGAAGCGCTGAAATTTTCAATACGCCAGAAGAAGCCCCCTTCAATATTGTCCTGTATAAAACATAACCATACGGCTGGTGAAGGTCTTCAAAGGTAAGAGGTGTATTGGCTGTTTCAGGTGCCGGAAGAATATTAAAAAGACTTGTTGATTGAGTGAATTGAATAACAGGGATACTGATCGATGGTTTTGCCGAAGGTACTAATGGCAATTTTTTCCCAGCGGGTAAATGCTTTTGAATGATCTCTCTGAACTTCATGAATTTTTTTGTAGCGTTACCCGCTTCATCCAATGGCGCATCATAATCATAACTGCTGATCTGCGGTTCATACGGCGTTTTATCATTATAGTTAGCTCCATTCATAAAACCCCGCGTGGTGCCACCATGAAACATGTACATATTGATGGAGATGCCTGCATCCAATATACGATTCAATGGTTCTGTATATTTTTCTGCCGGTACTGTATGATGTTTGGTGCCCCACCAGTCAAACCAGGCCGGGTACCATTCTGCAATAAAGAAGGGACCTTTACCATCATGATTATCTCTTACTAATTTTTTAATGGCTGCTGGTTTATCCAATCCATTTACGGCCGGTAATAAACCGGGTAAATATCCATCTGTTAAATGATCTGCCGGATCACAGGTGTAGAGCAACCCATCAAAACCAGCTTCTATAAACATCTTCTGATTGGTAGCGAGGTAATCTTTATCCTTTCCATAAAAGCCATACTCATTTTCTATCTGCACCATTAATACATTACCACCATGATTGATCTGCAATGGCGCCAGTTGTTTACCAACGGCCATTATATACTTTCTATACTCTTCGAGATAAGTAGCTTCATTGCTTCTGACAACTAACCCATTTTCGTTTTGCAGCCAGTATGGATAACCACCAAACTCCCACTCTGCACATACATAAGGGCTGGGACGAAGAATAACCCAGAGACCTTCTTCCTGTGCAATCTTTACAAAGGCAGCGATATCATTATTACCAGTAAAATCAAATTTACCTTTCTCCGGTTCCTGCAGGTTCCAGAATACATACGTACCAATAGTATTTAATCCCATTGCCTTTGCCATTTTCATTCGCTGGCGCCACGCTTCACGCGGTACGCGCGGATAATGCATTTCACCCGAAATGATCTGGAAGGGCTTGCCGTCAAGAAGAAAAGTACTATCGCCTAATGAAAAATGATGTTTTACCTGTTGTGCATTGCCGGCTATGATAAATGTCAATGCAATAATCAATAACAATTTACTTTTCATGATCGCTCTTTTCTTATTCTAATTTATTTTTTACCAGGCGTCCCCATGGGACGCATCGAACATTTATTTCATTTAGCTACCGACCAAATGTCCCTATGGGACATTAAGAAACGCCCAGCTATTTAAATGGTTTTTTCTTAAATAATTTATTCTCCACCGCATGTCCCGTAGGGACGTTTGATGAAATTCATTTGAAAAAATCCATATCCCATTGATCGAGCCAGTCGATAAACGGCTCATCGTTTTTAAATTGTACAGGCAGCCAGAGATAGCGGCTATCTTTCAAATCTTTCGGGTTCCATCGATCGGCCATGAATACAAACGCATTCTTCTTTCCTGGCACTGGTTGAATATACATTGACTGACCACCATAAGTAGTATCAGCACCGGCACCTTTTAATGGGTTGTCGTTTGTCAACGTCCATGGACCCATAACAGAAGAAGCCATATGCATACTCGCTTTATTTGGTTTCCACCCGGTACAGGCACTGGTGATCAGGTAATATTTTCTATTGTATTTAAATATAGCCGGCGCTTCGCGATGAAGACTGAAGACCATTGTGTCTTCTGTAGTAGCAGCTAAATAGTCATCAGTTAATTTCACTATTCGCAGATCGTAGTTCTCTCTTGATGAATAAATCTCATATGCCGAACCATCATCGTCCACGAATAACGTCATGTCTCTCGACATATTACTATTGGGGCGAAAACTATTAACATATTTATAAGGACCTGTTACTTTATCACTGACTGCAATAGCTGCACGTGCTGCGCTATAGCCCTTCCCTTTTAATTCAAGATGGAACCACATGACATACTTGTGGGTCTTTTTATTATATATAACTTTCGGGCGTTCCATCACACACCCTCTTGCAATATCATTGGTGCTATCTTCATCATTTGGCAACAAGGCTATACTTTCAAATTTCCAGTTATATAAATCTTTAGAAGAATATACACTCACTCCTTCTGAAGCATGTCTGCCTCGTTTTTCTCCAAACCAGTAATAAGAATGATGTTCATATAGAATACCGCCACCATGCGCGTTGATCACTTCGCCTTTGTCGTCCCCCCATGTTTGTCCGGGATGAAAAGCGGTATATTTTTTTATGCCAGCTGATTGAGGTTGCTGTGCTTTGGTATTATTGATAAATAAAAAAGAAAAAGGTAATAACAATTTAATAGGACGAAGCATGATCAATCACCATTTTTATTTAAACTAAGAAAGTTAAAAATGCCCCCTGTAGAAACAGCAGGGCTCTCAAATACTAATGCTGCTTAAAACCAATTTGAAAAAAAGGCCGGATACGATTGCTATTGATCCGGCCACCGTTTGCTACTAAAATATGAGAATGACTAAGTTTTTATTAATATCCTGTGTTTTGTTCCAGTACCGCATCCTTATTCAGATCTATTTCAGATTTAGGAATCGGCATCAATAGATTTTTATTTGTAAGTCCGATTACAGGGTTTATAGTTTGTGTATTGTGAAGAAGGGTTCGCGTTACTAATGTACCGGTACGGATCAATGTCATGCGCCTGTTTTCTTCTGCGAGCAATTCTCTTACCCTTTCATCAAGAATATAATCCATGGTCACATCAGCTGCGGCTACAGGGGTAGCATTTGCCCTGGCCCTGATCACATTTAATGATGCAGCAGCTTCCGGTAGTTTATTTTGCTTAAGCTGTGCCTCTGCCAATAGCAGATATGTTTCTCCCAATCTCATTAAAATAAAATCTTTGATCATGGCGAAACCAAATACATCATTCGGATCATACTGATACCATTTTGTTGTATGCGGACAAATTTTGAATACAGTATCTGCTCCTACATATGGAACCTGTTGTCCGAAATTTGGCGAAGCCGGATCATTATAATAAAACTTTCTACGCAAATTGAATCGTGAGTTACGCATATCATTCGTTTCATACAATCCATATACGACCCAATCAGTAAGGCGCATTCTTCCAATACCTCTGCCGCCTAATGAATCGCAGATGGCCATACCAGTAACAGCATAATATGCCGCACCCCAGTTGCGTCGTTGTTGCGGATTGTTGGTAATACCTCCTGTAACTATACTTGGATTCTCCTGCTCCATTACCCATATGCCTTCACGGTTGCCCTGGTTTCTCCGTTGATTACCGTACCAGAACATATCTGAAAAAGGATCGCCGGGTTGACTGGCTTTTACACCATAACGCGCAGTGATAAGACTGAATTTATTGCTGGTGATAATAGCATTGCATTGTTGCTCGGCCAAGTCAGGTTTATTCATTCTTAAATATACTTCTGCGAGTAACTGTTGTGCCATTGCTTTATTGGCACGTGAATACATCTTTCCTTTTGAATTACTTTTTACATTATCAATATCAGGAAGATTGGTACCAGCAAAAATGAGATCCTGTACGATCTGGTTGTTTACACTATCGAGTGAACTTCTCGTAAAGTCAGTCTTCGGCGCTGTCAATGGTTCTGTGATCAGTGGCACTCTTCCAAATAAGGTAGCGAGCATATTATAGGCATAGGCCCTGAAAAATCTTGCTTCGCCATCTGTATTGTCCTTATTCTTTTGCGTCATTCCACCGAGCCCAGGGTTTTCTATACTCTTAATAATGATATTGGTATTGTTGATCATTTTGTATGACCAGCTCCATGTATAGGAAGCCGCTCCATCTGTAGCGATCAATTGCGTATAATCATAATAAGGCACTTCGATCCCTTGCTTTTGCGTAGGCGGTACAAAGGCAATATCTGTACCGGCGTGCCATACGCTTGGCCATCCCTGTGGATCGCTATAACTGAAAAATGTACTGAGGTGATTATACAGACCCGTAATAGAGGCTTCAAAGCCGAGTGAATCGGTTAATGTCTCGGGAGCATATGCTGAATAAGGTTTTTCATCAAGGAATGTTTTCTTGCACGACGAAAACAATTGAAACACAATACAGACACCCGCTATGACGATTATTTTCTTTTTCATTGTAATAAGTTTGATTGATTAACGAAGTGTTATGTTAGCGCCAAATACAACTGACCGTGTGATAGGATAGTTATTTGTCCAATCGCCTGATCCTCTGAATGAATAATTAAATTCAGGATCCCATCCGATCCAGTTGGTGAACGTATGAAGGTTTCTTCCGCTTGCATACAACGTAACACTTCCCAGTCTGAGTTTATCCAGTAATTGCTGAGGGAACGTATAGCTGAATGTGATGTCTTTTATTCTTGTGTAGCTATTATCTGATGGATAACCATATCCTTTGGTGTTGGTGTATGCCAGTGATGGACGTGTGTTGCTTTTATTATCAACTGTCCAATATCCCGCATCGATCGGAATATTCATACGACCAGCTTCATCAGCATACGTAAGCGTCACATCGTTTTTCGTGGCACCCTGGCTTGTTTGTATGAAAATACTGAGGTGGAAATTTTTATAATGAAATGAGTTCGTTATTCCACCAATCCATTTCGGTGTAGTTTGTCCCTGCAGTATTTTATCATCAGCTGTTATTTTCTTATCGTTATTAATATCAGCGAATTTCAGATCGCCGGGTTTTGCACCGGGATCTACCTGCGAAGGATCTTCCCCTACCTGCCATACGCCAACCATTTTATAATCATAAATAACACCGATTGGCTGACCAATAAACCAACGATTACCCAGATCGGTTTTCTTATCACCATACAGATCAACGATCTTATTTTTATTGGTAGAGAAAACAATAGCTGTCTGCCACTTGAAATCCTTTGTCCTGATATTATCAGCATTCAATGTCAACTCAATGCCCTTGTTTTCTGTTTTACCAAGATTATCCAATACAAAACTATAACCGGTGATAATAGGAAGATTACGCTTCAACAACAAACCTTCTGTTTTGGTACTGTATACATCTACACTACCAGTGATCCTGTTTTTAAGAATACCAAAATCAAGACCGGTATTAAATGTTTTGGAACTTTCCCAATGAAGATTCGCATTTCCAAGGTTGCTTGCCAATACACCAATAGTGCTTAACCCTGAGAATGGAAAACGAACAGTGCCTTCTGTCGTAATGGTTCCATATACACTGATGGCTTCATTACCGGCTTTACCATAAGAAGTACGCAATTTCAGGTTATCGAAGAACTTCGAGTTCTGCAGGAACTTTTCATTGCTGATGTTCCAGCTAACCGCTGCAACAGGGAACACACCATACTTGCTGGTATTGCTACCCATAACAGATGAACCATCACGTCTTACAGTCAGCGTTAACAGGTAACGACTATCATAGATATAGTTAAGTCTTCCCATTTGTGATAAAAGACTGTATTTATCCCTGTATGAACTGGATGTTTGTGTAGCACCTGCACCAAGATTATTAAACGATAATTCATCATTGATAAAACCAGTCGCTGCAGCGCCGAATGTAAAATAGTTACGCTGCTGTGAACTGTACAAACCTGTAAAGTCGATATGATGAACACCAAAATTCTTTTCGTAGGTAAGAATATTTTCAACTACCCAATTGTTTGTTTCGGAGCCGGATGCATTAGCTGATCCTAATGTATTGTTTGCATTGCGACCGGTATATGATCCGGTACGTGTAGTAACATAAGTGTATCCTGTGTTGAAACGGAATTTCAATCCTGTTAATACACCACTGAATTTTAATTCTGCATAAGCATTACCCGTGAGGTTATTGCCACGATCTGTTCTATCAGTATTTAATCCTAATAATGGATTTGTATATAATAATTCAGGATACATTGGATAGATCTCATAACCACCTGCTGAATTATATTCTGAACCATAAGGACTCATGGAAGCAGCGAGATAGAAGTTAGCCCTTCCTCCATCATAATTATTATTAGCATAAGAAAGCGATGTACCTGCGGTGAGATAATCAGTCAGGTTGATATCGATATTGGAGCGAATGCTGGCGCGATGATATTGATAACCTCTTACGGCACCTTTCTGTTTCATATAATCTCCGGATAAATAATAGCGCATATCTTTTGTACCCCCGGAAATACTTAGATTATGATCCTGGATAGTACCTTGCTGAATAGCTTCTCCTAACCAATCCACTGTTTTATTCGCATTATAATTAGCTATTTCAAAAACATTAGGCAAAGTGGTTGCCTGTGTTTGTGTAGGATTCACCTGTTTGAACCAGTCAGCATATTTCTGTACATATCCCTGCGGACTTAATGGATCAAGCATATGAGCGATATCATCAAAACCTGCGTATGCATTATAACGGATAGAAGGTTTGGCATTGGTTCCTCTTTTCGTAGTGATGAGGATAACACCATTGGCACCATTCACTCCATAGATAGCAGTAGCAGATGCATCTTTTAATACTTCAATAGAAGCAATATCATTAGGATTAATATCATTGGTAACGCCGCCACCTTTGCTGAATGGAACACCATCCACAACAATGAATGGACCTGTGCCTGCAGAAATAGAATTTTGTCCACGTACCAGCACCGAAGCCGAACTACCGGGCACAGAAGAATTCTGCGTCACATTCACCCCAGCTACTGAACCTTCGATAAGGTGCAGGATATTGGTGGCCGGCAATTGAGATAAACGTTCTTTCGGCACGGAAGAAATGGCACCCGTAAGATCTGATTTTTTCTTTGACCCATACCCTACAACCACTACTTCATTCAGTTCCCGGTTTGTTACCTCCAGTTTTATCTGCATGTTGTCCGTGGCCGCTATATCCATGCCTCTGTATCCTGTGCTGGAGATTTCAAGTATATCTCCTTCAGATGCCGAGATAGTGAATGACCCCTGTTGATCGGTCATGGTGGCAATTTTTTTACCCTTGATAGTAATGGTAACGCCAACCAAAGGATCTTTTGTTTCAGCGTCGGTAACTGTGCCAGAAATCTTTTTTTCCTGGGCCAGTAATGAAAGTGGGGAAAGAAGGAAAAGTAGAAGGCCCGATTTGAGGAGGGTGGCCAACCGGTTTTTCATAAAAACATAAACTCCTGAACATTTCTGTCCAGGCGGGTTGAAGTTCAATTGAAACATATGACAGCAGTTTGTTTGTAAACAATATACCCGGACAAGCAAGCTTCCTGGTATTATCAAACTAAAATTGAACCTCAATTGAAGTTTTACACGGGGGACAAATAATAAAATAAGGGGGGTAAATTCTATTTTTTAAACGGAAACCTGGAGGTTTTGGGGTTTCTCGCGGCGAACGCGGGGGTGCAGCGACGCGGCGGTTAACTATTATTACACCTTTGCGCTTTCACGCCTTCGCGAGAATATCATTATTTGAAAAATCGCTGCGTCGCTGCTCCGCCTCGTTCGCCGCGAGAAATCCGTGAGAAATCAATGGTCTTCTTCTTCGGCTGGCCGGTGAGACAAGACCTTCCGGTACCGTTTGATATAATCCGAAGGGTTCATCTGGAAAAGTTTATAGAACTGCTCCCGGAAATACCGGACATCATTAAAGCCGGTGATATAGGTTATCTCCACAATCGTTTTATCGGAATTGATCAGTAGCTCCGATGCTTTCCGCAATCTCAGGTAGCGGATAAAAACATTGACCGTGAGACCAGATACCGCCTTTATTTTTTTATACAGGCTCGGATGGCTCATGCCTATTTCCCGGGAAAAGGTAGAAATATTAAACTCGGGATTATCGAGGTGCTTTTCCACGATGCTGATACAC
>JBDTPD010000112.1:0-9223 GCA_039932855.1 Chitinophagaceae bacterium
CCGGGAAGACGTTCGGTTGTCCTTAGTTTTAAACTAGGACAACTGTGGAAGAATATGTCTAAACGTTCCTTATCGTCTTACCGCCTTCCCGGCAAAACAACTTAATTTAGCTGTACAACCTCAACCACTGTGCAGCAGCTATTTAACCATATCAGGACCTATTATCAACTCAGCGCCGGCGCACAAACGGCGTTGAGTGATTGTTTTAAACAGCTAACACTTGCCAAAGGTGAATACCTGTTGACCGAAGGCAAAGTGTGCAAACATTTATATTTTTTGGAGCAAGGCGCTTTACGTGGGTTTTACAATCTCGAAGGAAAAGAGATCACGTATTGGTTTGGATTTGAAAATGATTTTGTTACTTCCTTTCACAGTTTCATTACACAGAAACCTTCTGTCGAGAATATACAATTACTCGAAGGAAGTATCCTATGGTCCATTTCCAAAGAAACATTGTCTGACTTGTTCAACCAGTTTCATGAGATCGAAACACTGGTCAGGATAGCGTATGAAAAGTATTACATACAATTAGAGGAGCGATTCATCAATGCACAGTTCAAAACAGCGGCAGAGCTATATGAGAATTTAGTAAAACAAACTCCACACATCCTGGAACGTGTACCACTCGGACAGATAGCTTCTTATCTCGGTATCAGCCAGGAAACACTTAGCCGGATACGAAGCCGGTTTTAACATTTGCGATGTTCATTTTTGACGGATGTCAAAAGCATGCCGGACGGTCCCATCTACTTTTGTTTCATTAAAAATCATGTATGGAACAAAAACAACCACAACAACCTTCACCTGCCTTTATCGGCGCTTCCTGGATGGCTTTATTAATTGGTATGTCTGCTTTTTTAATTGGGCTATGGAATGCCGAAATGGAACTAAATGAAAAAGGGTATTACTTCACCGTCTTGATGTTTGGCCTGTTTGCTGCTATCTCTGTACAAAAAGCAGTGCGTGACCAGATGGAGAAAATACCAGTTACTAATTTGTATTATGGTATTGCCTGGTTCTCGACCATTCTTTCGATTGTATTGCTTACCGTTGGTTTATGGAACGCTACCATCACGAAAAGTGAAAAAGGTTTTTATGCAATGTCATTTGTACTGAGCATGTTTGCTGCTATTGCCGTACAGAAGAATACAAGAGATATGAGAATAGCGAAAGAGGAGGAAGTAAATAAGTTATAGTAAAGAGCGGGAGCGAAGAGCGAGTGTCGGGTAACAGACCCGCTCTTCCACTCTTATTCCTTTATCAGGTCAGGATACTTTTCCAATACAAATTGATGTTGTTTGGCAGTCAAAAAAATATATCCAACCTCCTGTCCATTGTCAACGCAGTAATAAATGCCTCCATCTACCTTGTTTTCTTTAAGACTTTTCATTATCAATTCCAGAAATCCGGCCTGTATCCAGTCGCCACTAAACGGGAGTATTTTTTCATAACGCTTATTATTAAAAGAAAAGCCGTACCTGATTGTCTTTGCTTTTTTGTCGAATCCTTCTTTGAATTCATCAACTATGGCTGTAGGTGTAAATGCGCCCCTGGATGCTTTGGCAAATTGATTAGTCAGATCAGCATAAGGATTTTCAAGATTATCTGTTTCCCAATCAAACACGACTATCGTTTTAGGAAACAGCAGAAGAATTTCTTCTGGCGACCCGATATCTGAATAATTTGTCCTTTGGATAGCGCTATCCATTTCGGCTTTTGATAAATGAGAGAAAAAACCTTCATTAGAAAAATCATCAATGAACTTTCCCAGATTTTTCCTACTCAATCGCGGATCAAAACTTTCATCACTGATTATATAAGGGTCCGTCGCTATTTTTTTAGCTTCTCCTTTTTTTAATAATAAAAACCCCATGGCTTTGCCGCCATAAGGGCTTCTATGAGTATGAGAAATATTTAGTGTGTATAACCGATCATCAGATTCTTTATCTGCCAGCCACTTATTAATGATCTTATGAAAGTCCTGGTCAATTCTTGTGATCGATTCTGTATCGATCGGATCAAATTTTTCATGCCTGTAATCGTGGAAAAAAACATGTGTATAGGTGTTTCCATTATCGGTAAAACTAAGTTTGACATCTTCTCTTATCAGATCCTTATCTTTTTTCTCCAGTACTGTCGTTATTAAATGTTGGTATTGAAATTCGGGAAGAATGGCTTTTAGCTTTTCAAAAATCAGCGGATAGATTTTTGCTGGTACAGGCTCCTGATCGCTGAGATCTATCAAAACATATCGTTTGCTAAACTCAAGCATTTCCGGAATTGTTTTTAATTCATAAGTTTTATAAGAATCCAATAAATGCTGTCGCGCCTCAGTGGTTAGAAGCCCCATTTCTACTAGTCCATCGATATATTCTTCCTGTTCTTTTTTATTAAAATCATAGTAGTGATAATAAATGCTTCTTTCTGCCATATAAGAAACTAATTCTGGCTCATCATTAAGACTACTGTCTTTTAATCCTTCCATACAATCTTTATAAACAAGGTCGCTTATGAGGCCGATAGATTTAAAATCATTCAATGTTCGGGTGCGTGTCTGACCGAAGGTGCTTCTTTTCGGATGTATATTGTCATATTTAAAACCATCTCTCCTGCCACCCAATGCAGATAGTGGTGGATATATCGTCCACCCCTGCCTGATCATAGAATCTTCAGGAACTATCTGTTGTTCTGTTTTGGTTCTATTTATCTCGCGGAATACCTGTGAGTTTATAAATGCTCTTGAGCAAAACTCAAGAATTGTTTCTTTCATCAGGCTATCGGTGGTATATGTGATTGGCTTAACCGTAGAGCGATGTTCTACTTCAATTTTTTTCTCTTTTATTCTTTGAAGTAGTAATTCTTTGCCTTTTGCTGACAGGATCTGTGTTTTTAGAAGTTTGTCTGCAAAGACTTCGGCCTCTTGTTGAGTGATCTGTTGTGCCAGTATGGAATGGCTACAAAAAATCACGAGGAGTATTGATAGGATGAACGATCTCATTAGCAGGTTAATAGCTATGAAGATAGGAATTTGCGGGAAGCTCACCAGTTTTGGTGATGATACAAAGCAGGTTCGGGGATAGGGATTAGTATTTCTAAATGCCAGCTTTGTATCATAATCATCAACAATGAAAATCATTATTACGTTTTTAATAGTCGTTACGCTGGGTCTTACTATTGGTTGCAGTAAAGGTTCCGGAGATACAGGAAATGGCCCGCAAGAGTCGCCGTTACCGGAGAATTGTGATGGGATCAATGCGGCGTTTGCAGCGGATGTATCGCCTATTTTTCAAACCAGGTGTGCAACAGGTAGCGGTTGTCATGGATTTGGAAGTGGCAATGGTCCGGGGCCATTGACTGATTTTACATCGATCAGGGATGCGGCCAGTAGTATAAGGGCAGCAGTAAATTCAGGAAGAATGCCAAAGAATGGTTCGCTCACCAGTTTGCAATTAAAGCAGATCAATTGCTGGATTGATAATGGCCGGCTCAATAATTAAATCAGGATACTCTCCCAAGAGGAAGCCAATATATATACTTCAATTATTAAATCGCCTTCAGCGATAAATAGTTGATTGTAATAAAAATTCCCCCGCTTGTGGCGGGGGAATTTATTGGGCATAAGGCATGCGACTGTTTTTAAATAGTAATGTCAAGCATTGCTTTATTATCCGGCAGATCTTTCGCAGTAGCAGTAATGATACTGCCTGCGAGCAACGCATTGGTTTGCGTAGCTGTTTACGGGGGAACTAAAATGGGCAATACGCAATTGCCCATCCTCTATTACTTATTACACATTTACACACACTTCAGCCACAGTTTTCCTTCCGGACTACACAGTCACTCAATCATTCCTTACCTATTATCCGGAATTTCTTACATTTCCGGTTGATAAACCCGTAAAAGAATATTTTTGCATCTCCGATTTCTACTCCTGGTTAGTTTTTATTCCACTCTGGTCTTTTCTCAGCAGTATAATTATGTCCGGTACGATGTCAAAGATGGGTTGGCAGGATCAACAGTATATGATATTTGCCAGGATAAAGAAGGTTTCATTTGGCTGGCCACCGAGGGTGGTGTCAGTCGCTTTGACGGTACTCATTTTACCAATTTTACTCCCGACAATGGATTGCCCTCCAATGAAATTCTGCGCGTATTCGCAGATACAAAAGGCCGTATATGGATAGCGCCTTTCAAAAATGCACTGTACTATTATTATAAAAACAAGATCTCGTGCCGGGAAAATGATAGCCTGTTAAAACATATTGAACTGAATGGCTTTGTCAGAAATGTTGTTGAAGATATAGAAGGCAATGTGTTAATTCATACCGGCGAAAAAGTAATATTGATCCAACAGGATGGGAGCCCGCCAATTTCTTACTACATAAAAAATCTGAAATTCATTTCTACTAATGCGCCGGGCACAGGTTTCCTCTTGGCTACTCCCGATTCAATCAGCTTGCTCGATAAGGGAAAGCTTTCTTTCTGGAAACTACAGCCCTCTATAAACAAGGACAACCAGGTGTCTGTCTCTTTTCCGGATGGTAGAAACGTGATCCTTGATAAAAAACCGGGCACACTTAATATTGATGTGCAAAACTCGAGGGTCAGTTTTATCAATACAGATAATGGCACCTGGGAAGTAGATACACTAAAACCAGCGTACAAGCAATTTTACCTGCCTGGAATTGCAGTTTCACATTCGCTGATCGATAATGAAAACAATAAATGGTTCGCTACATTGGGGCAGGGATTATTCAAACTTGCTTCCAATGAGTTTGTCAATTATGTAGCTCCCGGGCAACCACAATCAGAAATATATTCGTTGGAAAAATGGAACAATATCGTTGTGGCCGGATCCAATCATAGTCGTCTTTATCTGCTGAAGAATAGCAACATTGATTCTGCGGATTTTAAATCATTATTGAGAACGAACTTATCCCAATCAAGGGATAGGGCCTATAAATTAAAAAAATTATCTGGTGGCGATCTTATTGCAGGATTTGATGTGATGATTATTCGTCTTTCAGCCGGAAATAAAGTAAAAGCTGTTCAAACCAATATTGCCGTTAAATCCATTTATGAGATCAGTAAGGACACATTGCTGGTAGCTACCAATACAAACGTGCAGCTATTGAATGCAAATACCTTGTTGCCCATTGATACGATATGGAAACAGCGGGCCACAACAGCTTATTATACAAACAATGAATTTTATATTGGCACCACTGACGGTCTTTATTGCGTACAAAGAAATGGTTCCTCACAATTTATTGGGGATAGCATCTCTGTCCTTGCGGGACATATCGGTGAAATATTACCTGGTGATGATGGTATACTTTGGATAACAACCTTTGGTAAAGGCGTAGCGGGAATAAAAAACAAGAAACTGATTTATCATTTTTCCCTTGCCAATGGCATCAGCAGTAATGTTTGCCGGACCATGTTTATCGATAAGAAAGATATATGGATCGGCACTGATAAAGGATTGAATAAAATTAATCTCACTCCCGGCGATAATTCCATAACGAGATATAATTCATCTGATGGTCTTGCATCGGATATTGTAAACTCTATCTATGCCGATGGCGATAGCATATATATCGGGTCACCGGCGGGGCTTGCCTTTTTTAATGAAAAAAAGATTCCGCGAAGCGCTACCTGTAACCTGAAAATTCTTAGTGTTAATATTGCTAATACGCTGTATCCAACCGATAGCAGTTATGCTATTTCTTATAAAGAAAATAATGTAAAGCTTAATTTTATCGCTATATCATTCAGATCAGAGGGAGATATTACTTACAGGTACAGGCTGAAAGGATTGAATGATAATTGGGACAGCACCCGGCAGACAACACTTGAATATCCATCATTACCAGCCGGTGAATTCAGTTTGGAGCTTTTAGCGATTAACAGGTTCGGGGAAAAAAGCAATCTCGTCGTTATTCATTTCTCTATCAAACCACCATTCTGGCAAACGGTATGGTTCTGGGTATTAATGGCCGCTATTCTTATAACTATTGCCGGATTTATTATGCGATATCAATTTAATAAATTCAAAAGTAAGGAAGAAGAAAAAGCAATGATCCGGGAAAAGCTTAGTGAGATGGAGCAAAAGGCATTGCGTGCACAGATGAATCCGCATTTCATTTTTAATTGCCTTAGTTCGATACAGGGATTTATTATTAATAAAGATTTTGAAAAAACAAATAAATACCTCAGCCAGTTTGCTCACCTGATCAGGCAAACACTTGATAATTCTGACAAGCCGGTCATTTCAATTGAGAATGAGAAAAGCTATCTGCGATCCTATCTTGAGGTAGAAAAAATGAGGTATGATCAAGTATTTTCTTATGGCATTGACGTAACGCCGGATATTGAACAGGATTTCACCTTCATTCCTTGTATGCTTTTGCAACCTTATGTGGAGAATAGCATACGGCACGGACTCAGGTACAAGGAAGATAATACAGGAATGATCTTAATTAAATTTGAGAAAACAGAAAAGGGGTTAACCTGCATTGTGGAAGACAATGGTATTGGAAGACAAAAGGCGCTGGAATATAAATCCCGTGTTCATATCGAGTATCAATCAAAAGGAATGACTCTTGCAGATGAACGGATCAAAACATTGAATCAAAAACTGAATGAAAAGATAAATATCGATATTATTGATCTGATGGATGATTATAATCAACCTGCTGGCACCAGGGTGATTATTTTCTTTCCGACCTCTTCATTAAAAATGATGTAATATGATAAAAGCAGTGATCATAGATGATGAGCCTATCAATGTGACATCTCTTGAAACATTACTTAAAGAATATTGTCCGGAGGTAACGGTCATTGGTACCGCCAGCAATTCACGTGTGGGTGCTACACTGATAAAAGAGAGCAATCCCGACCTTGCTTTCCTGGATATAGAAATGCCTTATGGCAATGCTTTCGACATGTTAAATGAATTATCGCCTGTCAACTTTGAAATAATATTTGTTACGGCTTTTAATAATTACGCTATCAATGCTATTAAATACTCAGCACTTGATTATTTACTGAAACCTGTGAATATTGAGGAATTGCAGCAAGCCGTAGAAAAAGCAATCCACAATCTTAAATCGAAAAATATTGACCAGAAGATCGATAACTTCTTAAGCAATCTCCGTACTGCGCAGCAGGTGCAGCATAAAATGGCGCTACCTACGCTGGACGGACTGATCTTTTTATCAGTAGAAGATTTTGTAAGGCTGGAAGCTAACAGTAATTACACGACTATTTTTTTAAAGGATCAGAAAAAAGCGGTGATTGCAAAAACATTAAAAGAATTTGAGAACATGCTTCCCACCGACAATTTTTCCCGTATTCATAACTCCCATATCGTAAATCACAATTACATCAAAAGATATCATCGTGGCAGAGGTGGCTATCTTGAAATGGAAGACGGTACCAGTATAGAAGTATCTGTCAGAAAGAAGGATTTCTTTTTATCTAAATTCAATAAATAATTACGCTCATCTATGTGCGTCTATGTGTTCTATGATCCTATGTGGTAAAAAAGCTATTATCAGAAATCTTCTATAAATTGGCTGGCGTAGTTCACCACATAGGATCATAGGACACATAGATACACATAGGTCTCCAACTAAAGTCTAAGAGCTAAAAGCTAATAGCTTCCCTTTACACATCTACTAACATAACTGCACATCTAATCAATGGTTGTTTTTTAAGAACATTCTGCGTGCTTATTTTAAGCCGTTAAACCATTTTAACCTTATATCTACTAAACGCTTATTATGAGATCAACAAAACTTATTGCTGTGGGATTATTGTTAGGAGTAACAATATCCTCCGGCCTGTCTGCACAGGTTACTACGGGATCAGGTTCCACTTCTGTTGGCGCAAATGCAACAACGACTAATCCACGTCTTGGGATCGGAACTACCAATCCTGATTACCCGCTTCACATTCTTTGTGGAGATTATACTGGTACCACCATAGGACTTGGTTCGACCTATCCTAACAACGGTATATTGATTCAAAAGAATGCTGGCACAAGTGGTGCCACTCTTTATCTTGAACACCTGGCTACCGGCGGCAGAAGATGGGGCGTTACAAGTGGTGGCAGTGGAAATTCCGGAGTCGGTAATTTCATTATCAGCGATTTTAATGCCGGTGCTGATCGCCTTGTTATAAAAGGCGGTACCGGTGAAGTTGGTATCGGTACTACCAGTCCTACTGCCCAATTACACACAACCGGCTCAGTTCGGTTTGCAGGACTTACTTCCAACACAACATTGAATGATGTGCTCGTAAGAGATGCAAACGGTAATGTTTATTATAGAAATATCAGCACACTGATGCACGATACCTGCTGTCATTGTGATACGGGTACGGGTGCGGGTCTTTACTGGAAATTAACTGGTAATGCTATCACAGGAACTGAATTTCTTGGAACCACTAACAGCAATGATCTGCGTTTCAGAACCAGCAACACACAGAGAATGGTGGTAACAGCTGCTGGTAAAATTGGTATTGGCGTTACTGCTCCTACCAATGCATTTGAACTCACTACTACTGATCTTCCTTTCACAGGCAACAATGGTATGCTGGTTAGTAATACAGGAACACACGGCGCCTGCTTATTTCTCGAAAATGCTAACACAGGTGGAAAAAGATGGGGCTTTACCAGCACTGGTACAAGCAATGCCGGTGGTGCAGGTAATCTAGCTGTCAGTGATTTCACCACAGGAATTAATGCAATGGTTGTAGAAGGCGGTTCAGGAAATGTAGGTATCAATGTAAATACACCAACAGCAAAACTTCATACTGATGGAAGTGTACGTTTTGAAAATCTTCCTTCCGGTAGCGGAAATGCATTGGTCATTGATGCAAATGGTTATTTACAGGTAGCACAAAGTGTTTTGTACAGACCTGTTGGTGAATCTGATCCGGAAGTAGTTGCATTAAAAGATGAAGTGAATGAATTAAAGAATGAAATAGAAGAATTGAAGGCAATGATCAAGGGCAGCAATCCTTGTACAGACAATACTGCTATTCTTTATCAGAATATGCCGAATCCTTTTGATCATAGCACGAGCATCCGGTATTACACAGCTGCAGGAACTCAAAGAGCCAGTATGCAGATCACTGATCTGACAGGAAAAATAGTAAAAGGTTATTCACTCATCGCTGGTGGTGAGCATACACTTACTATCCAGGCTGGTGAATT
>JBDTPD010000113.1:0-9198 GCA_039932855.1 Chitinophagaceae bacterium
CCTATTCTTCCCATACCATTAATAGCAATACGCATAGTCTGATTTTGTAAAAAAGAATGCAAAGATAATATGAAACAAATGGATATGCGTCAGGTGTCTATTCAAAAGTAAAAAGTCAAAATTCAAAAAATCAGGTTGCCTTTTGAATTTCGACTTTTTACTTTTGAATTTAAGTTCGATCGTCCTTTCTTAATTTAGATATATGAAAGCAGCCACGATCCATGAAATAAAACAAGAGCTGGGCACCCTTTCTCAAAAGGAACTGGTAGAGTTATGCCTGCGACTGGGAAAATTTAAAAAAGAAAATAAAGAACTACTGACTTACCTCTTGTATGAGGCGCATGATGAAACAGCTTACATCCAAAGTGTAAAGAATGAAATCGATGATCAGTTTACCGGTATCAATCTCTCACATTTATATTTTGTCAAAAAAAGTTTACGCAAGATCATTCGCATCATCAATAAACATGTCCGCTATACCGGTTCCCGCCAGGCAGAAACAGAATGGCTGATCTATCTCTGTCAAAAGATCAATGACTCAGGTATTCCTTTCGAAAAAAGTACGATGCTGCTGAATTTATATAATGGCCTGATCAAAAAACTGACTGCGACGATCAAGACGCTGCATGAGGATTTGCAGTTTGATTATTTGCGGGAGCTTAGCAGCCTCTCGTAGATCTGCTACGTATATTTCCGGCAATCCCGCGACAATAGTAAGTTCATATTAGCGTTAACTGTCATGGAAATACAAGGGAAATCAAAATAAAGCAGTTTCACCAACTGATTTGATTAAACCTCTTTCCAGCTATCAGGTCTATCTGCAAATAAAATTTAACACTTTATGAAAAAATTGCTCCTCGGTGTATCACTCGTAACCCTTTTTACAGCCGTTATCCTCGTATCCTGTAAGAAAAACAATGATGATAAAAAAGACACCACCAACTACGATACCGAAGCCTCTATGCAGTCGGATGATCAGAATGATTTTTCTGCACAAATAGAATCAGTAGCAGATGATGTAAATGTGGAACTGGAATCAAGCGCTTCCCTCAACGGTCGTCTTGATGGATTGGCCGATCTTTGCCACGCTACCGTAACAGCTGATTCTGCCAGCGCTATTCGTACATTGACTATTACTTACAGTGGAGCTGATTGCTTCAATACATATAACCGTACCGGTGTTGTTACCGTTTCTATCCCTGCCGGTTTGCATTGGAAAGATGCTGGTACAGCGATCACCGTTACCTATACTAACCTTGTAATAACAAGAATTGCAGATAACAAATCATTTACCATTAATGGTTCTCATGTAATCACCAACGTAAACGGTGGTTTATTGATCAATGTGGTTTCGCATCCGGTTACTCATACTATCACGAGTCCTGGTATGACTGTAACATTCTCTGCCGGTGGTCAACGTACATGGCAGGTAGCCCGCCAGCGTGTATTCAGCTATAATAATGGTCTTGTAATCAGCATTACCGGAACTCATACTGATGGCGCCGTTAATCATATCGCCGAATGGGGCACAAACAGATTCGGTCGCCCTTTTACTTCAGTTATCAGGGAACCATTAGTAATCAGACAAGATTGTAATTTCCGTCTTACCAGCGGTCAGATCATTCATACAGTTCCTGTGTTCACTGCCACTGCAACATTTGGTCTGAACAGTTCAGGTGCTGCTACTACATGTCCTGGTGCAGGTCATTACTATGTGAAGATTGATTGGGTGGGACAGAATAATTCTCACAGTGTCATTTTACCGTATTAATTATAAAATAGGCAATTGACAATAGGCAATGGGCAACCCTAAAAGTTGCCCATTGCCTATTGTCAATTGCTTATTGCCCATTGCTTATTGACTATTGCTTATTGTTTATTGGTTAATTTAGCGCCAGAATGGCTACTACGATCATTACCAACATCAAATGCCTCGCAGGTATACGTACCGAAAACAAGCTGCTGCGTGGCAAAGAACTGGCTGAATTACCCACTATTCACGATGCCTACCTGCTGATCAAAGACGGGCATATTGCTGCCTACGGCAAAATGGATTCGCTGGACGATCCTGATACCATTGCAGAAACGAATATCGATGCCAGTGGACAGTTTGTATTGCCTTCCTGGTGCGATAGCCATACACATCTAGTCTTTGCCGCCAGCAGGGAAGATGAATTTGTCGATAAAATAAAAGGGCTGAGTTACGCAGAGATCGCAGCAAAGGGTGGGGGTATTTTAAATTCTGCTAAAAAACTAGCGGCTACCAGTGAATTGGATCTGCTTCGCCACGCATGGAACAGGCTGCAGGAAGTGATCAGTCTTGGTACCGGCGCCATTGAAATAAAAAGTGGTTATGGATTAAGTGTAGAAGGAGAATTGAAAATGCTTCGCGTGATCAAGAAATTAAAAGAAACATCACCCATCGCTATTAAATCAACTTTTCTTGGCGCCCATACTTACCCGCCGGAATATAAAAGCAATCACAAAGAATATATTGATCTCATTATAAAAGAAATGTTGCCGGTCATTGCTGAAGAAAACCTGGCTGACTACATTGATGTGTTTTGCGAAACAGGTTTCTTTTCACCTGAAGAAACAGAAACCATCTGCCGCGCAGGAATGGAATATGGATTACAACCGCGTTTGCATGTGAACCAGCTCAATAGTATCGGTGGTATAGAAACCGGTTTGAAAGTAAAAGCCGTATCACTGGATCATTTGGAAACGATGACCGAAAAAGATATTCAATTGCTGGCAGCTTCTACTGAAACGATCGCAACATTATTACCTACGGCTGCTTTCTTTTTAAGAATGCCTTTGCAACCAGCACGCAAACTGATCGATGCTGGTTGTGCCGTATCATTAGCTACTGATTTCAACCCGGGTTCTTCCCCTTCGGGAAATATGAACCTGGTGGTGGCGATGAGTTGTATCCAAATGCAGATGTTGCCGGAAGAAGCGATCAACGCGGCAACGATCAATGCTGCGTTTGCACTGGGGCTACAGGATGAGATCGGAAGTATTTCTATTGGTAAAAAAGCAAATCTTATTCTCACTAAACCTATTCCTTCTCTTGCATTCATACCTTATTCATTCGGTTCAAATCTTATTGATAAGGTAATGATTCAAGGCGAATTCGTCTAAGCATTGGGAAATTTGCTTAGACCGAAGGTCAAAACCTATAGGGTTTATCTTTTCAGCAGTTAATGCTTTTAGGAGAAACCTTATAGGTTAGAAAATTTCTCAATTTCCCAATTTCCCAATTCCAAAATTTCCCAATGCTGTTAATTCATTACTTTCACGAATGGATAAATTGCAATCGGAACAAATACTGATCGTCCTGTGCTCTCTGGTTGTCTTATCGTATGTATTCTCTATGATCAGCCGGTATATCCGCATTCCTTCAGTATTGCTTTTATTGTTTGCGGGAATAGGTTTCAGAGCATTATCTGATTATTATCATTTGAAAATTTCTTTTTCAGAACAACTGGTCGAATCACTCGGCGTAGTCGGACTGATCATGATCGTATTGGAAGCAGGACTTGATCTTAAATTGGAGAAAAGCAAGATCAGGCTTATACGGGATTCATTTTTCTCCGCGCTATTCATCTTCGCCATCTCTACTGCATTCATCGCGTTTATTCTGAATTATTGGTTACACCAACCGTTCAAGAATTGCCTGGCGTATGCGATCCCTCTTTCTATCATGAGTAGTTCGATTATTTTACCTAGCATTCATCCCCTAACTGAACAAAAGAAAGAGTTCCTGGTATATGAGGCATCATTCTCCGATATCCTTGGCATCATTGCATTCAATTTTATTACCGACAATAAAAAACTGGATGCGCTGACAGTTGGATATTTCGGGCTCAATATTGTTGTTTCTATTGTATTATCGATTGTGTTGTCTTTGCTGTTGTTTTTAATATTGGCTAAAACCAAACTCAATATCAAATTCTTTCTTATATTTTCTTTGCTTATCCTGATCTATGCGGGCGGAAAACTTTTACACCTTCCATCACTCATCATCATTTTGCTATTTGGATTGATGATCAATAATTGGGAGAAAATTAAACTGCCGCGACTATTACATTACTTTCCCCACGCACAGATAGAAGATCTGAGAAAATTGCTGCATTCTGTTACAGCAGAAACGTCTTTCCTTATACGTACATTTTTCTTCCTGATTTTTGGGTTTACTATTTCATTGACTTTTTTCTCCCATAATGAAATACTTCTGGTAGGAAGTATGATCGTACTGGCATTGTTTATTGTGCGGATATTATATCTGCGTTTTTTCGTGCGTACAAATCTTTTTCCCGAATCATTTTTTATTCCAAGAGGATTGATCACGATCGTATTATTTTATAAAATTCCAACTGAGCTTAAATTAAGCGCCTTTGATGACGGTATTTTATTTTTCGTTATTCTCACTACCAGTATTATCATGGCTATGGCAATGGTATTTTATAGAAAAAAACCAGAACAGGTGGTCGAAGGGGGTCAATTTTCGGAACGCTCTGATATTATTTAATACTCCTATTTTCGCATCAGCTTAAACGTTTAATGGTTTCAGGGTCTAATGGTTTAGAGGGGTCTTTTGTTTACAATTTCTCAGTAGTATAAACCTTTAAACCCTTAAAAGACATTAAACCTTTAAACGATTGAACTCATAAACCTTTAAACTCTTACACTCGCATGTTGCCTATTATTGAATGTGTACCCAATTTCAGTGAAGGAAATGACCTGGCTATTATCAAACAGATCACCGATCAGATAGAAACAGTAGAAGGTGTTCGCTTATTAAATGTTGATCCGGGGAAAGCGACTAACCGGACAGTCGTCACCTTTGTTGGAAACCCCGAAGCAGTTATTGAAGCAGCTTTTTTGGCTATTAAAAAAGCCGGTGAATTGATTGATATGAGCAAACATACCGGAGAACATCCGCGTATGGGAGCTACTGATGTTTGCCCGCTGATACCTATCGCTGATATTTCTATGGAAGAAACAGCAAAGTATGCACAGCAATTAGCTAAAAGGGTAGGAGAAGAATTGCAACTACCAATATATCTCTATGAAGCGGCGCAACCCGATAAGAGTCGTAGTAATTTATCAGTGATAAGAGCCGGTGAATATGAAGGTTTTTTTAAGAAGATCAGCGAACCACAATGGAAGCCTGATTTTGGCCCGGCGGTATTTGATGCAAAACGTGGTGGTACCGTTATTGGCGCCCGTGATTTTTTGGTTGCGTATAATATTAATCTCAATACAACATCTACCAGGAGAGCCAATGCGATTGCCTTCGATGTGCGTGAAGCGGGTCGTGTGAAAAAGGAAAAAGGCAAGACCGTCATGGATGCAGCGGGTAAACCAGTATCCGTTCCCGGTACACTGAAATCTGTGAAAGCCATCGGCTGGTATATTGAAGAATATGGGATCGCACAGATATCAATGAACCTGACTAATATTCTCATTACTCCCGTACATATCGCTTTTGATGAAGTATGTAAAAAAGCAGAAGCAAGAGGCATTCGGGTAACAGGTAGTGAACTGGTAGGATTAGTTCCGTTAAAATCATTGACAGATGCCGGTAAGTATTTTTTGAAAAAACAACAACGCTCTACCGGTGTATCAGAAAAAGAATTGATCAAGATTGCTGTGAAGTCAATGGGGCTCGATGAACTGTCGCCTTTTAAACCTGAAGAAAGGATCATAGAATATATGCTGCGGGATAAGGCAGACAGTAAGCTCGTCAGTATGACGCTGACTGATTTTGCCAATGAAACAGCCAGTGAAAGTCCGGCTCCTGGTGGCGGTTCTATTGCAGCGTATATTGGTTCATTAGGCGTTTCACTGGCTACGATGGTGGCCAATCTTTCTTCTCATAAAAAAGGGTGGGATGAAAGATGGGAAGAGTTTAGCAATTGGGCCGATAAAGGCGAACAGTATAAAAATGAATTGACCGTTCTTGTCGATGCAGATACAAAAGCATTCAATGGTATCATGTCCGCATTCGGATTAGCTAAAACAACAGCCGAAGAAAAAAAGATCCGGACCGATGCTATACAAGCTGCTACAAAATTTGCCATAGAAATTCCCTTCCGCGTTATGCAATCAGCATTTAACAGTATGGAAGTGATCAAAGCAATGGCAGAAACAGGCAATCCAAATTCAGTATCAGATGCAGGAGTAGGAGCGTTGTGTGCAAGATCCGCCGTCATGGGTGCTTTCATGAATGTTCGCATCAATGCCATGAGTTATGATGATAAAGCCTACGTAACAGACATCATTGTGAAAGGCCGTGAGATTGAAAACAAAACGATAGCTTTAGAGAAGGAGATATTGGAGATTGTGAATAAGAAGATCGATGGTTGAAGAATGAAGAATTATGAGTTAAGAATTATGAATATTGCATAAAATTATACGCCACATTCATAACTCTGAATTCATAATTCTGAATTGTAAATAGTTACTTCTAATTAAAGATTAAACGATTGCCATGCAACATCTGAAAATATATACCAAACAGGAAATACTTTCTTTAACGCGTTTGCGAAAGTTTGAAACAAAACTGGGTGAGCAATTGAAAGTAATCACTAATCCCTCATCAGTCGCTGCGTCTATCCAGCAATCATCCGCAAAATATGTGCTGGTCGGTATTCCGGAAGATATTGGTGATAAAGCAAATTATGGCACCGGTGGCGCAGATACAGTTTGGATCCCTTTTCTCCAATCATTTTTAAATATTCAAAGCAATGACTTCCTCGATGGAAGTAACATACTATTACTCGGTCATTTTGATTTCGGCGATATTCAATACCTGATCGATACAACGGCCAGGGGAGAAGAAGAAAAGATTGAAGCCTATCGTCATGCGGTGCATACGATCGATGACGAAGTTGAACAACTCATCAAAATAATTACAGAAGCAAAGAAAATTCCTATCGTCATCGGTGGTGGACATAACAATGCTTATCCGCTGATTAAAGGTGCAGCGAAAGGATGGCACAAAGCCGATATGATCCCGCTCGCACAGATCAATTGTATCAACCTCGATGCTCACGCAGATTATCGTCCGCTGGAAGGTCGTCATAGTGGTAATGCATTTCGTTATGCGGAAGAAGATGGTTATCTACAGAAATATTGTGTGATTGGTGTACAGGAAAACTATTTGCCGCAAAATGTATGGATGGACATGGTCAATAATCCATTTATCGATTGCATCACCTTCGAAGACATCTTTGTTCATGAGAAAAGAACATTCATGCAAGCCATTGCTCATGCGACCAGTTTTACAGAAGATGCTGTGACTGGTATTGAACTCGACCTGGATGTTATACAGGATACGTTGAGCAGCGCTATTTCTCCTATAGGCATACAAGCCTCTCACGCGCGACAATATATTTCATTTGCTGCGATGGATGCAAAACCTGCCTACCTCCACATCTGCGAAGGCGCTTGCCGGTTGACAGATGGCAGAACAGATCCCAGTGTTGGAAAGTTGATTAGCTTTTTGGTGAGTGATTTTGTGAAAGGGATGCAGGGGTGATTTGCTTTATTGCGATACAGTAAATTATGAATTAAGAGTTATGAGTTATGAGTTATGAATGTTGCGTAATAATTAGAATATACTTCCATTTACGCAACATTCATAACTCATAACTCTTAATTCATAATTAGACCCATCCCCGTTCAGACATTCTTAAAAAGGAATTCCCAAATTCACTGACGTCTGCACATTCTTTGTCTGATCGCAATACCCAAAACTAAGATCAAGCGGACCCAATGCAAAATTATAAGAGAACGTCAATGCATAACCAGAGTAGAAATCTTTTGCCGGGAAAAATACACTCTTGCTGATGAAGTTGTTGAAAAGAACATTAGCACGGCCAGCGAGATAAGCATTATGAAAAATTCTTGTTCGCACACCAGCTTGTACCATCGCTACTGCCGGACTATACACCGCGCCTTCCTGAAGTCCGGCAAATAATATCTGGTGACGAAATAATTTATTCATACCACCAACAATATATTCATTCATCACATTGCGGGAGTAATTAAAGTTGATACCACTTTGCGCCAGCAAAAACATCGTCGTGTTCTTGCTCATCGGTAAATATCCTTCTGCAGAAATATTGGTATAGAAAAAAGAATGATTGTCTACCTGTATCGAATCAGGATCATTAGGCACATGACCATTGATCAGAAAGTTTACATTGGTATTCTGACGCATAGTTCGTCCACCTTCTGCTTCAATCTTCACACCTTTAGCCGGGTAGATCGCTCTGTCCAATGTATTGTGTTGTATAAAAGTGAAGAAAGAAGAAAATTCATTACTGCCTTTGAATGCAAGCTCAGGTGAAATAGAAGGATTGTAATGCAGCCATTCAAAACGGTGACCAAGTCCGACCAGGAAATTACGATTACCTGAATAATGAAACTGCTCACTGAACTCCCAGTAATTCTGTTTATACAATCCTGTTTTTCTTAACTCATCATACGTTACAATATCAAAGCGGTCAAATTGTGTACTGAGTGAGAAAGCAAAGTTTTTTAAACGACCGATATATTGAAGGTGTTCACCTTTTAACCGCAAACTTTCACCGAGGTTAATACTGACCAGGCTACGGGAGTTAGGAGTAAAAAAGTTACGCGTGGTAAAGTTTCCGATCACACCAATACCAGAAAATTTTGAGTAGTGCAATCCAACCTTGACAAAGTTGAGCGGGTTCTCTACTACATCAAATTGAATGGAGCAGGTACTGTCCTCATTGCATGTGATAGAATATAATATCCGTTCATAGTAACGTGTACCAAATGTCCTGCGCACTTTTGACGCCAGTTCTTTAGCACTGTAATAACGGTTAATAGAAAAATCCAGCGTATGAATAAAGAAATCATAGCTTGTTTTTTCCAGGCCATTTACTTTGACCTCTTTAAATTTCAGCTTCGGTGATTCGGGTAACCTGTTCCTGACAATAGTTTGTTTGCCATAAATAGCATCAAGTGAATCAGCTAATTGCTTTAAGCGTGGGTATAATTTTCTTCCTTCTTCAATACCTTTTTTCAATATTTCATTAGCATCAATGAAACTACCCATGTTGTAGTCCTGTAGTTTGAACGGAATATAGATATCACAAAGCGGAACTTCTTTATTATTATCCTCGCTCTCCCGGAAGAATGCAATTTGTAAAAGAA
>JBDTPD010000114.1:0-9146 GCA_039932855.1 Chitinophagaceae bacterium
AACTGTTGCCCAGGATGCCAAAGCTCCGTTTGCAAAACCATCCAAATTGATGACTCACTGGTTGCCGTTATCAATTCACAGGGATTATCCTTTGTTACTGATGTATTTACTGGTAGTAGCATTGCTGATCGGAACTTTATTATTTGCAGTAAGGCTGACCGACTTCCGCCGTGAACGTATGGAAGAATGATTCGCTTGCGAATCATGGCTTCGTTTCAACCCACGACCCCTGGTTCTCCAGGGGTCTCTTTTTCTTTGGTAAGGGTTTTGCAACAGTAACATCTGAAGAAGAAAAGGATTGTCTGAGTTGCGTCAAAAATGAGTTGTTAATTAAATGTAATAGTAAAACACATTTAATTATCTCACGTTTCTTTGTGGGCGTAGCAGGATATTCTTATTAATAATTAATCAGGATCAATTATATGCGTTATACATGTTTGATTATACTCAGTAGTTTTCTTATTTCCGGTAGTAACTGGCAGACCGATATTGTAAAAGCCAAACAGTTGGCCCAGGCTGAACATAAGAACATACTACTCAATTTTTCCGGCTCGGACTGGTGCGGGCCATGTATTCACCTGGAAAAAGACATTTTTGAAAATAAAGCATTCAGCGACTATGCTGACGATCACCTGGTACTATTAAATGCAGATTTTCCCCGGTTAAAAAAGCATCAGCTTTCCGATGATCAGCAAAAAAAGAATGACCAGCTTGCTGATACCTATAATAAAGACGGCATTTTCCCGCTTACCTTATTATTAAGTCCTGAGGGTAAAGTGTTAAAAAAGTGGGAAGGTTTTCCACGCGTTACTGCCGGCGAATTTACTAATGAAGTAAAATCGATTGATAATGCTGGCCACTAAAAGAATTTCTTCATCCGCGCAGTTGCATCGCCAGGTGATGAAGTTAATGGGTAACCGTTTTGAGATAAGTGTTGTCGGTGATGATCCCACTCTCGCCAATGAATTTATCCAGGAGGCTGTTAATGAAATACGCCGCATTGAAAAGTTGTTTACCACTTTTGATGAATCCAGTCAAACCAATTTAATAAACCGTAATGCAGGCATTGCGCCGGTAAAAGTTGACAGGGAAATGTTTGACCTGATCGAACGGTCAAAACGCATATCAGCGATTACACAAGGGGCATTCGATATCACTTACGGTTCCGTAGATAAAAGATTATGGAATTTTGATCAAACCATGACCAGTCTTCCCGATAAAAACACCGCCGCCAGGATGGTGAGATTGATCAACTATAATAATGTGATCCTGGATGCAGCATCATGTACTGTATTCCTCAAAGAAAAAGGAATGCGGATTGGTTTTGGTGGAATAGGAAAGGGGTATGCTGCTGAAAAAGCAAAAGCAATATTGGTCAATAAAGGCGTTTCAAGTGGTATCGTTAATGCAGCAGGTGATCTGACAGCCTGGGGCTATCAACCCGGTGGTAAACCATGGACCATTGGTATTGCAGATCCGAATGCTGCACGAAATTCGTTTTCTTATCTCGATATTACTAACACCTCCATTGCCACATCGGGTAATTACGAAAAATTTATACTGGTCGATGGAAAAAAATATTCTCATACCATCGATCCAAAAACAGGAATGCCGGTAAGAGGTATTAAAAGCGTAACCATCATTTGCCCGAATGCAGAAATAGCAGATGCGATGGCAACACCCGTAATGATCATGGGTATAAAGGTTGGACTCGACATGATCAACCAGATCAATGGGCTGAACTGTATAATAGTTGACGAGAACGATACCATACACACATCTAAAAACATACATCTCAAATGAAAACAATTGCCAGCAAGCTATTCAACAGGTATACTGTACCATTGATGATAACAGCCATTTTTATTTGTACCTCTTGCCACCCGGTAAAGGAATACCAGAAGAATAAACTGAATGATGCTGAAATGTCGCTATCCAACCGGAAAATAGAAAAGACAGAACTCAATTTTCAATCTTACCGCGAAGGAGCATCAGGTGCAAACGGTGGTAAAAATGGTGGGGGTTGCGGTTGCAATTAATAACCTATGAAAAAATTATCACTTGCTGTTATCGGTATGTACATTGGTATGCTGGCTGCCTTTTCACAAAACAGCTCGCCTGCCGATACTACTTATAAGCCGCGTAAATTAAAGTTTGAAGAAGCCAATCTTGTGTCAAGTTATTATAGTCAGAACGGTAACAACTCGGCTGTTACCGGAGGCATCGGTTCTGAAAAGCTCACTGATATCTCCAACTCCATCGATCTTAAATTGAGCAGGTATGATAAACATAACCGGAAACATATTTTTACCGGCGAAGTAGGGATAGATCATTATACATCTGCCTCGTCTGATAAAATTGATCCGCATACTATTTCTTCTGCTTCTCATGCCGATACAAGAATTTATCCGTCACTTGGATGGACCATGGAGAATGAAAAAAAGGGAACAACAATTGGCGCAGGTGTATCATTCTCTACAGAATTTGATTATCAATCAATCGGCTCCTATCTCAGCTTTGCAAAAAAGACGAATAACAGGAACGGAGAATTCATGGCAAAGTTCCAGGCATATCTTGACCAGGTATCGCTTGTGTATCCGATAGAGCTCCGACCGAACAATAGCGGAGAAAATGATTATGCCAGCACCGCACGAAATTCCTATAGCGGTACCTTATCCTGGTCGCAGATAATCAACAAGAATTTTCAATTGATGTTTGAAGGAGAACTGGTATATCAGAAGGGATATCTTGGTCTTCCTTTTCACCGTGTATATTTTGCCGATCAGTCGGTACATGTCGAGAATCTACCATCTTCGCGGTTAAAGATTCCGTTGGGATTGCGTGCTAATTATTTTGTCGGTGATAAATTTATTATCCGATCATGGTACCGTCACTATAAAGATGACTGGGGAATTAATTCGGATGCAGTGCAATTGGAGACAACGGTAAAACTCACGCCATTCTTTTCAGTTACTCCCTTCTACCGATTTTACAAACAGACAAAGGCAGATTATTTTGCTGCTTACCAGGTGCATACTGCTGCAGATGAGTTTTATACCAGTAACTATGATCTGTCAGGCTTTAATAGTAATTTTTTTGGTGCAGGTTTTCGTCTTGCCCCTCCAACAGGTGTGTTTAATATCCAGCATCTGAGTGGCCTCGAAATCCGGTACGGCCATTATAAAAAGACAACAGGTATGAATTCGAATATTGTTTCATTGAATCTTACAGTCAGATAAAACTTTTCATATTGTATGTTACGTAATTCATTTACTGCAAGGAATTGTAACTGTAAGCGTGAAGCCGCTATTCTTTGCTGTTTTGATTTTAACATTGCCATTAAAAAGGCTTAGCCGATCCTTGATATTCCGTAAGCCAATACCTTTTAGTTTGTCTGCACTGTCCATGCCGTTGCCATTATCGGCAATACTCATTCTAAAAAGGCCGTCTGCTGTAAGTAGTTGAATGGTAACACTTGTAGCTCCTGAGTGCTTGACAATATTTGTGATCTGTTCCTGCGCTATCCTGTATATATTTAATTTCTTTTCGCTATCGAGCAAATCTTCCCAGAAGCCGGTAGTATCAAATAGTACCGTTATCCCGGAAGCTTCAAGCATAGTCTGCGTTAATTTTTTCAATTGATCCTCGAGGGTTTCAGTTTCAAGATCAGGACCTACAAATTCATGTGCGATCTTTCTGTTTTCACGAATAGCCATCTGAAGGTTAGCCATCGATGTTTCAATCAATTCTTCTATATTCTCCGGTCTCCGTTTGACCATAGAAAGCATCAGGTTAGTACCTACCAGTATCTGGTTTACGTTATCGTGTAGTTCAGTACCAATAGCTGATCTTTCTTTTTGCTGCGCATTTAGCATGGCGCGTGTTATTTTTTTCTGTTCCTGAATTTTACTTTCCAACCGCTCTTTTTCCAACCTGCGCAGGTCAGAGATGTCGATATGCATAACCACAGCACCGGTGTATTCTTTTTTCATCAGCGGCGTTACGATCATTCTGAACCATCGTTTTGTTGTTTCAGAATGACAGGCGTATTCGAACTCAAACTCCGGTTTATTATGAAATAGTACTTGTTGCAATCCATTTGCTACTATTTTCCCATCTGCCATCTGCTGACCCTGTGAGTTGCCGGCTATACTTATATAATTATCACCAACGCAATAATTTTTTCCTATAAAACCATTCTCATCAGCGAATCTTTTCCATGAATCATTTACATCGATAATAAAACCGGTTTTATCGACCAACGCAATATTTGCAGGAAGTGTATTCAGGATGGAAGAAAGCCGTTCTGCCAGTACCTGTTTTTCAGCAAAACTGTTCTGCAACAATTCTTCTGCTTTTTTTCTATCGGTAATATTCCTTGAAAAGCAGGCAGTGCCAATCACTTCCTTTTTCTCATAGATAGGGTAGAAAGAAAGTTCTGACCAGAATTCCACGGGTGATTCATTGAGCTGTGTGACCATAAATGCTTCGCCGGCAAAGGCACGTTCGTAATAGTTTTTATAATGTTGTAATTGCTCATTGTTAATGGCAGTGCGGAGAATATCTTCTCCTTTTTCTGCTTTCTTACCTGATATTATTTTAACCATCTCGTCAAAAGCCTGATTGGAAGTGATCAGTTTGAAATCTCTGTTTACGCTCCACATCATATCCTGCGTATTATTGATCAGCGCATGAAGATTGTTATGATCGAATTCCTGCTGTTGTTCTGCCAGTTTTTTCTCAGTGATATCTCTGAAGAAGATCGACAGCCCATCAGGTGATGGATAAATATGATTTTCCAGCCAAACTCTGAATGGGGGATAATATTCCTGCAGGTAGATATACCGTTGTTCGCCAAACGCTTTTTTATAAGCGTTGTGGAAAGGATTGCCTTGCGCATCCGGAAATTCACTCCAGATATTTTTTCCCATCAATTCCGAAGGTCTTTTATTCATGACTTCGCAAGCTTTTTTATTTGCGTAAGTATAATGCCAGTCCTTATCAATTGCTACAAAGGCATCCGAAACTCTTTCCATAATGGTCCGGTAGTTCTCTTCGCTTTTTATCAACTCTTCTTCAATCTTTTTCCTTCGGGTGATATCAATAGATAGTATAAAAAGTCCTTCAGGTACGGGTTGTATACTCAATTCGAAATAAGCAGACGTATTATCAGGAAACGTAAATTCTGTTTCAAAATGATCGGCTATTCGTTCGGTCATACACCTTTCAAGTGTTTTGAACAGGTTTGTTTCCCCGATACCAGGATATACATCGTGTAAAGTATTGCCAAGCAATTTCTCTTTTGTTGATTTGCTATATCCCGCCAGTGCGTTATTTACGTACGTATATCGCCAATTAAAATCATGAATCTGTATACCTTCCATCATATTGTCGAGTGTGTGACGGAATTGTTTTTCAGCACTGATGATTGCTTCGGTACGTACCCGTACTTTTTCTTCAAGCTCCTCATTGGATCTTTTTAATTGTTCTTCCAGTTGTTTTCGCAGGCTAAGATCCTTTATGATAAATGACAGGGCAGTGATATGACCCGGCTCATTTTTAATGGCATTGGCCGTAACACTACCAAAGAAAGATGAACCATCGGGCCGGAGGTAATCCATTTCGCTTTTCCATACACCAGCCCTGGCAACTTGTGTTTCAATTACAGTTAGCTCCTCATCAGTCAATTTTATAAAACCTAATTCCTTAGCTGTTTTTCCAATCGCCTGTTGCCTGGAAATGCCAAACATTTTTTCAGCGCCACCATTCCAACTAACAATGCGTTTATCGGGGCCTCTTGAAAAAATCGCTTCGGACGACTGTTCTACGAGACTGGCCAGGTAATTTACCTCATCCTGTAATTGCTTTTGAATGGTAATATCAAACCCGACTGACACATAGCCGGTTATTGTTCCGTCCTCATCTTTAATAGTGCTGGAAGAAGCATGAACATAAATGCTCCTGTCGTCCTTTGTTTTTCTTTTTATTTCACCTGTCCAATAATCTTCATCAAGTATTTCTTTCAATACAATCCCTATTTCTCTTTCCGAAATACTTGTTTGTAATACTTCATTCGGATTTTTACCAATTATCTCGGACGCGCTGAAGCCATACAGATTTTCAGCACCTTTGTTCCAGCTCTTTACGGTGAGGTCCACGTCTAATGTATAAATAGCATCATTAGATTGGTTGATCAATCTTGAAAGTAATCCCGATTCCTTCTCCGCCTTTTTTCTTTCGGTAATATCACGCGTAATTTTCACATATCCATAGAAGTCATTATGTTCGTCCCGTAATGATGTAAAAACAACGTTTGCAAAAAACCTGGTTCCATTTTTTCTTACCCGCCATCCTTCCGTTTCATAGCGTCCATGTTCATAAGCCATTTGCAGATTCTTCATCGGCTCACCCTGTTCAATTTCTTCCGGTGAATAAAACCGCTCAATTGACTGATCTATGATCTCGTCACTGCTATATCCCTTAATTTTTTCGGCTCCGCTGTTCCAACTGGCCACACGGCCATTTTTGTCTAGGAGAAAAATGGCGTAATCTTTTACCTCGTTGATAAATAATTGCACGTCGCGTTTACTTTTCTCCAGGCTTTCTTCGTTATTGCTTTTTATTGGTATTTTATGCTGCCTGACTTTCTGTGCCATACTCATACTCAACAACAGGCAAATAAGAAGGAGAATATAAATGAGGATTGTCAATGATTGGTCAACAGGCAATTCATTTTTATACAGGCCCGTTTCTTTGATGATCATTAACAGGATCACCGCAGTGATTACTATTGCTGATAATTTAATGGAGAATGATAATGATCTCATAATTTCCTCAGGTTATTAGTGATTCTTAATAGGCCGGAGGTGTTTTGCATACGATCACAAGACAATCATTGAATAATAATAATAAATAATATACGATCACAAATGATAATTGGCTTGTGAAAAATAGACCTGAACGAAATATTAGTGGATTGTTTGGTAATAATGCAAGAGTTTACACTTACCGTAGTAAATAACATACTATTCAACAATTAACCTCCTGGGGTCTGTAATATTCGAAGTCAATAGTAAAAAATAAATTATTGGAGTTGTGATTCGTTCAATTAGTCATTCGGCCCAAGGGGCTGTCCACCTTACATCTCTTACCAGGCAGCAGGCCTGACAACCATAGGTTCCTTACGCCCTGGTGCGTGTCTTCACGCACCAGCTATTTATAGGTTTGCGCTGGCATTAAAGATATTGGTGTGTGAGGACACACACCACGGCGTAAGGGTAACTATAAAATGACATTTGCAACATAATGTCTGATCAATACAGGTGCAAGTTGTAAAAAAAACTTTTCCGATTCAGTGTGTTGTACTCGTTTGCTTCGATTTGCTTTCATCTGCTTCATTTTGCTTCGTGTTTTATTCCATATCTGATCTCATATTGTTTTTTGATGGTAAGTAATCAGGTTTGCATTCGTCGCAGATACTTCGGGTTTTCTTCGGTATTTGTTCGGCTCCGCTTCGGCTCGTTCCCTATGAAACCCGACCAAATACCGCAGAAAAGCCGAAGCGGAGCCGAACAAGTAGCCTGAAAATTGATGTGAGCACATGATGAATTCGCTGATGATTAGATCCTTAGCGAAACGAAGATCGCAGTGGTACGCAAAGTGATCAGATACCAAAATGTACCAACAGCGGCCATTACGACCAGTTGCGGCCAAAACGACCATGATCGTTTTTGATTGCTGATTTTTTTCCGGGACTTGTGTTGTATTCTGGTTTTTGCAACAACACCATAAAAAAAATCTACAACTTCACTTGTACCAACAGAAGCAAGATAGATTCAACGCATAGCGATCCGTAACAATTTGGGGTGAACCAGGAGGTTAAGGGGCGGAATCAGATAGAGATGGGGCGAAATTATTTTATAATACTCCTGGCCAGGTCTGCCGGTCAGTGCATGTGGCAGTGGAATGAGTTTGCAGAAAAGTTTGTTAGTTCTTTCCTGACTGATTTTAGTCTGCTTCGTACCTGCTTCGACACATGTTCGGTGGCGACCGAAGCTGACTCGAAGCAGGCACGAAGCGGTTACGAATAATGTACGAACGCGGACGAACAACCAACGAACAACGGACGAACAATCATCGAACACCCGACGAACAATTTTTTTTGCTGTTTAAAATTTTACGAAGCTCGTGACGAGGTTCGTGACGAAGGATTTTTTGGTAAATTTTTTGTGAGTTCCCGTTTTTCAGAAGAGATCAGACAATCGTAGGAAAGAAAAGTATTTATCTGGCTTCGTCAAGATAAGAACGCTGAGAGCTAGATTCATCGCCCGCTACTTTACTTATGTTGTTGATTATTTTGCTGATTAGCCTTATTATCTTCTTCAGGCTGCTTTGATTTTGGAGTTACAATTGTGTAACCCTGGCTATAGTAGTAGTCATTCAGCATACTCCGGGATTTCTCAGAGTCCTGCATCATTTTAAAGCCGTCTAATGTAATGATAGGTTCCATTATTCTCCACAAGTATACCAAATTTATTGAGATATCTGGGCTGTTAAAAATGGTTGGATATTAAAATTTTGTAAGCTCTAATCCAGATTTCCAACCACTGTTCTATTCAATATGCCTTTATATTAAGGTTGTATAAGAGATGTATTCGATGGTAAAGCGTTCCGAGCGCTTTACCATCGAATACATCTCTTATACAACCTTAATACAGCTATACCAGCCATATCACAAAGACCATCAACTATTTTTCATTACTGTGGTTTTCCATAGTGCCAAGGGTATTTTCAGCATGTATATTGCCTTAAAACTATTTATATGGCAAAAGTCGAAAGCAATATTTTATTTACAGGTACCTACACCTTTTACAATAAAACCAACGTATTTACATACATCACCTTCCTGCAAAAAATATTGTTTTTTTTCTCAGTTTTTTGGGTTGAAAGGCAGCTTCAATTAAGGCTTCCTCTTCGCATGTAAGTGGCGATGAAATATGCCGGTTGATATAAGCAAAAAGATGATTGTGCATTGATTGTTGATGATTAAATTAAACCGATGCAAAGGTGTAAAGAATGTGGCGTAATATTAGTTCATTGCTTCGTTCACGATCTTGCTATCAACAAACTGCTCAAAGCTGATTATT
>JBDTPD010000115.1:0-9143 GCA_039932855.1 Chitinophagaceae bacterium
GGCAAAAAGCCGGGGAAACAGAGTTCTGCAATCGGTTAATGTGCTTTAAGAAGAAGAGTTTTATAATAGTGATTGGGAAATTTTGGAATTGGGAAATTGTCTAGCCTATAAAGTTTGTTCAATAATTATGTATCTATTCCAAAGACAAGCCTTATAGGTTTAAGTCAATTTCCCAATTCGAAAATTTCCCAATCATATTCCTTCACTCATTTTTTATTTGGTTTAGAAACTCCGTTGGGCTCATCCCAAACTGCTTGTGAAAGATCCTTCCAAAATTGGTTTGCGAATTAAAACCTACCATATCCGAGATCTCATAGATCTTATGCACACCTTCACGTAAAAGCTCAGCCGCTTTTTTTAACCGTGTTATATTGATCAACTCATTCGGACTCAGATCAGAAATCTCATTGATCTTTCTATAAAGAGTCGGGCGACTCATATTGACAAACTTTGCCAGCTTCTCTACATCAAATTCCTTATCCTCTATATTATGATAGATCGCATCATTTACTTTTTCCAGGAATGTTTCATCGGCTTTGGTATGCGCCATGCTTTTGATATGCGCTAATGGAGAGTTGGCAAAGTATTCTTTTATTTTTGTCCGGTTCCTGATCAGGTTAGCGATCTGTACCTGTAAATGTTCTGGTGAAAAAGGTTTTTCTATATAAGCATCTGCACCCAGTTCAAGCCCCTGGATCTTTGATTGTAATGTATTCTTCGCCGTTAATAAGATAATCGGAATATGACTGTAATTGAAATTTGATTTGATCTCTTTACAAAGTTCAAATCCATCTATGATCGGCATCATCACATCGCTGATCACCAGTTGCACCGCTTCCTTCGCCAGTATATCCAGTGCTTGTTTGCCATTATAAGCCTTTAGTACCTGGTAGGTTTCTTCCAGGTCATCAGATATAAAATCAATGATCTCTTCATTATCATCAACTATCAGAACAGTTGGCTTCATCTGTGATAATTTATAAATGATCCCGGATCAGGGTTCGGGACTAACTACTTTATGAATGAACAGGATCGAGATCAAACTCAATTTCCTGGTGTACAGGTAATGTTAGTACAAACGTATTCATTCCTTTCTTTGCTTCTGTAAGTTCCAGCTTTCCTTTGTGTAACTCCGTCAACGATTTTGATAATGATAATCCAATACCGCTTCCTGCCTGTTTCTCTGCTTCCTTCATTCTGAAAAATGGTTCGAATACCTGGTCCTTCATTTCCATTGGTATCAGAAATCCGTCATTCTGTATCATTACCTGGAATAATTTTTCTTCATTGATCAGTTCCAGTTTTATTTCTACTTCAGACTGTGCATACTTGACAGCATTATTAAAAAGATTACTCTGTATCTTATTAAACGCATCAGCATCTACATAAGCAAAAATTTCTTTTTCTGGTAATTGTAATCGACAGGAAATATTTTTTTGCTCTGCTAAAATCTTAAAACTAGTATACGTTTCTTCTACGATCAATGAAATATTTGTTCTGACAAAACTCAGGCTGAACCCTTTTGTTTCTGTTTTTCTGAAATCAAGTAATTGATTCGTCAACTCTATTAACCGGTTGGTATTTTTTTCCATCAATTTCAGGTTGCCGGAAATATCTGCTGACTGACCATTCTTTTTCATGATTTTTTCCATCGGAGCTTTGATCAATGTCAATGGTGTTTTGATCTCATGTGCTACATTGGTAAAGAATTCTATCTTGGCCTGGTAAATTTCCTTCTCTTTCTCATGTTCCAGTATCTCGATCTTTCTTCTATTCTTTTCATTAATGCGACGGTGATAGTTGCGGATCAAAAACCAAACGATCGCAGAGATAGCAAGTAAATAAAATAACTTTGCCCAGGTACTTCCCCACCATGGTGGAAGTATTTCGATTACCAATGTCGATTCAGGTCCGTCCCAGCCTTCATTATGAATAGCTGCTTTTACTTTAAATGTATAAGTGCCCGGTGTTAATTCAGTGAAATATACTTTTCGGTTTGTTTTTAAATAGGTCCAATCCTTATCAAGTCCTTCCATTTTATACGCATACTCCGACATTTCCGGAGCTGTATAACTCAACGAGGCAAAATCAATACTGAACGTAGATTGATTATGACTCAGGCTTATTTTATCAGTATTAGTAATAGATTTCGTGAGTGGGGATCCTTTCTTATTAATAACAAGATCTTTATTATTCACCTGGAAACCGGTGATATACACCAACGGCGTAAAATTAGTCGCCGTCACCTGGTCCGGATGAAAACTGATCAACCCCTTTACACTTCCGAAATACATGAGCCCGTTTGCATCTTTATACGCTGAACTAAAATTAAACTGATCATTCAGCAAACCATTCGCTTTAGTATAAATAGTAGATTGTTCGGTAGCAGGATTAAAACAAACTAATCCACGTGAAGTACTGATCCATAAATTTTTCTTTGCATCTTCCAACAGGCTTAAGATATAATCAGTAGGTAATCCATTTTGTGTTGTATACCTTTTGAAATTATTTTTCTGACGATCAAATTTGCAAAAACCTCCTTCAGTCGCGAACCAAAGATTTTTATTGCTATCCTCGAAAATGCCGTTCACGCGATCACTGGCAAGACTATGTTTATCATCACTGATATATTTGAAATTACCAGCCTTGCCTGTAGCAGGGTTGTAATAATGTACACCACTGCCATAGGTGCATGCCCAGATCGTACCATTTTCATCCTGTAATAAAGAAGAGTACCAATTAAAAAAAGGCAAACCTTTTAATGGCACGAGATTGTCCGTAGCACGATTGTATACATAAGCGCCGATAGTAGTACCCACCATAATTTCACCGGCAGGATTTTGATAAATGCAATAGATGAAATTACTTTTCAACGAATTGGAATCAGTATTCTTAGAATAATGCCGGATCACTTTTCCTGTTTGGATATTCATTACATCTAAACCATGTTCGAATGTTCCGATCCACAATTCGTTTCCTGTTGCCAGTAAACCATGAATATTAGTATAAGAAATTCCATCTTTGGTCCCTGTAGGCTGAAAGGAGGTGAATAAACCTGTTGCTGTATCCAGTTTATTCAATCCTGCATCTTCTGTTCCGATCCATACACTTCCATATTTATCCTGGTGCACTTCCCTGATTACATTTCCACTCAATGAATTCTTTCCTTTCTCCGGAAAATATTTGGTGAAAGCCAATGGCTGTTTCGGATAATAATTGATACCGCCGAAATATGTTCCCGACCAGATGCCACCTTCTTTGTCTCTACAAAAAGTATACACTGCATTATCAGAAATAGAGTAGGGGTTATTATATTCTTTATGAAGATTAATAACATTGCCGGTATTCATATTATAAATGAAAATGCCTGACTCAGTAGCGATCCAGCATTCTTCATTCGAGGTTTCCACAAAATTCCGCGCAAAGATTTCTGTTTTGTCAGCGTTGTAGGTAAGAATGTCTTTGTAGGTCAGTGTATGTGTATCAAAAAGCTTAACGCCCTGGTTTGATGTGCCTACTAATAGATTGCCATTAGAAAGGCCATATAGTTTTTCAATCCATGTCGATACTGTTTTTGGAGAATGATCAAACATGTTGAGGGTGTCAAATGAATTTCTTTTGAAATTATATTTTTTCAGCAGTCCTGTCGCAGCCGATATCCATACAGATCCATCTGGTAAAGTGCAAATGGATGTCGCTTCGAAATAAGGTGGTATCGTAAACTGATCCAGTTTCTTTGTAGGCTCATTATACTTAAACACATTGAAATTGGAAATGAACCACAGATTTCCCTGCGAATCCATTTTAATATCCGTGATCTGTTCGTTGAAGGGAGTTTTTAATAAACTGAAACTTTCTGTCATCGCATCATATTTATATAAACCTTTTTCAGTGCCTACCCACAATACATCATTCTTATCCGTATATAAACTATGAATGAAATTGCTGCCGATACTATTCTTTTCATCAGGATCATTCCTGAATATTTTAAACGTATAGCCATCAAATCTATCAAGGCCGTCTTTTGTTCCAAACCATAAAAATCCTTTTTTATCCTGCAGACAACAGATCACTGCATTATTAGAAAGACCATTCTCCACCTGGAAATGCCTGAAATAATAAGACTGACCGGCAACAACCGACCAGATAAAAAACAACGCAGCAGATATGGCAATCTTTCGGATCATATAATTTAGAATCTCTGCTAAAGTACGAAGTACGATCTACGAAGTATGATAAGCTCAATAATTGAGTGCATAATCCGATACCCGCCACCTTGTATTTCGTACTTCGTACTCCGTACTTAACCTGATTGAGAAATTTTGATGAGAATTTGAGACAAATGGGCGAACTAAGTAGAAATATTTATCCCAATTTCACCTTAATAACGATCAGGTTGCATAAAATGCCAGTTATGAAATGGACGACTTGCCAATTTTCTGCTTTTGAGCTATGTCTGCAATGGTCATCCCCGACTTCACATTTTACGCATCCCTTCACCCGATATCTTTCAAGTATGTAAAAAAACAATGTATAACGCAGCGTTTTTTTTTGACCGGGTATAATAATTGTTTAATTGACACTTATTTCAAAAACCAAAATATGCTATATGAAACAATGCAAAAGAAAATGGCTATCAGCTAAACGATCAATCTGCTTATTGATCATGATAGCCTTTCTGATGGTTGCCCAATCCGCGATGGCCCAGGAGTCGGTTTCCGGCAAGGTAAAAGACAGGGACGGCAATCCTTTGCGCGGCGTTACCATTTCCGTTAAAAACAAGTTGGTCAGTACTGCTTCTGCCGACGATGGAAGTTTTACCATTGCTGCTGCCGTAGGTGATGTATTACAGGTTTCTTCTGTTGGATATGAAACAATAGACGTAAAGGTGACCAGCCGCAATGTAGCGGTTGAATTGGTTACCAAAGTATCTTCTCTTGAAGACATCGTCGTTGTTGGTTATGGTACACAACGCAAGAAAGATCTTACCGGCTCCATTGTGGGTGTCAATGTAGCAGAAACAAAAAAATATTCTTCATCAGATATCTCTCAACTCTTACAGGGTAGGGCATCTGGTGTTGCAGTAAACAGTGACGGACAACCTGGCGCTGTTCCAAGTGTACGCATCAGGGGTTTCAGTACGTTTGGAAATGCACAACCATTTTATGTAGTAGATGGTGTGCCAGGCGCTTCTATCAGGGACTTTAGTCCGAATGATATAGAAACGATGACCGTATTGAAAGATGCTTCTGCTGCTGCTATCTATGGAGCAACAGCTGCTAATGGAGTAATCATCATCACCACTAAGCAGGGGCGTAAGAACACTCCGATGAAAGTGGATTACAATGGTTACTATGGCTGGGATAAAGTATGGCAGATGCAGGATGTAACTGACCGTGCACAATACCAGACATTGAATAATGAGTCCCGCGTGAATGCAGGGTTACCATTGTTTCCTGCTAATGATCCTTCAGATCCGCGTTTTGTCAACAATATAAATACTGACTGGCAAAAAGAAGGATTGAAAACAGGAACAAGACAAAATCATAATCTCAGTTTATCGGGTGGTGGGACTAATAGTACTTACAACTTCTCCCTGGATTATTTTGATAACAAAGGTACTTATGTTGGTCATGGTCCTACTTACACACGCTACACTGCACGTATCAACACGTCTGCAGAGAAAGGAATTTTCAAAGTAGGTGAATCATTCAGCTATACGCACTCTCACGAAAACTCACTTACTTTCCGTGATGATATCTTATTAGGAGGTATACCGCCACTTATTGGTTCATTAGTAGTAGCTATTCCTACCATGCCGGTATATGATCCTGCTAATCTCGGGGGCTTTGGTGGTTCCAATTCGGAGTTCAATGGCGCTAATTCACTTAATGGAATTGGTATCAATAGTATTTTAACCAATTGGGTTGATGTAGACAGAACATTTGGTAACGTATATGGTGAGCTTCACCTGTTAAAGTCAGGCGGAAATGATCTGAAGTTCAGAACAAGTATTGGTTATGATAAAACAATTGTAAGAGATTATATCTGGCAGCCGGCATTTTTCCTTGGAAAATTCTTTAGCCAGGACATTGCCCGCTTAAAAGATAATTCAAGAATCTATACCAATGCATCTATAGAAAACACATTGAATTATGAAAGATCATTTGGTAAACATTCTGTACAGGCACTAGCCGGGCAATCTTATCGGCAGAATGAAGTGTTATTAAGAGAAAGTACTTCTGAAGGATTTACCATGCCTTATTATCCTGTCATCGATAATGGTGCTTCTAAATCATCCAAAGGATCTCAGTCAGAAAATACCTTGTCATCTTATTTCGGCAGAATAAATTATTCTTATGATGACCGCTATCTTGTCACGGCTACTATCCGTCGTGATGGTTCTTCGAGGTTTGCACCCTCACATCGTTATGGAAACTTCCCGTCAGTATCAGCTGGCTGGAGAGTTAACAATGAAAAATTCTGGAACGTTCCAAAGTCAATCATTTCTTCTCTTAAAATAAGAGCCAGCTATGGTAAACTGGGTAACCAGGAAATAGGTGATTATCAATTCCAGGGCGTTATTAACTCTGGTGTGGTTTACACATTTGGTGGTACAAGAGTAGTAGGTGGTTTGCAAACCATTGTTGCTTCTCCTTTTATCGAATGGGAAGAAAAAACAACAACCAATGCAGGATTTGATGGAACATTCTTAGATGATCATCTTGATTTCTCTGCAGAATATTACAATGCAAAAAGTACAGGACTCTTGGTTGGTATTCCTATTCCTGCCAGTTCTGGCTTTGAAAATTTAACACCGACTGTTAATGCAGGTACAGTTACGAATAAAGGAATTGAGTTTACGGCGACTTATCACAAAACAAAAGGTAAGTTCTTATTTGATGTTACTGCTAATCTTTCTACGGTAAAAAATAAAGTACTCGCACTTGGTAGCAAGGACCCGATCTATGGTGTTGGAGCAAGAACAATTGTAGGAAGTGAGATCGGTGAACATTATGGATTTGTATATGAAGGTATTTTCCAAAGCCAGGCAGAGATCGCTGCACATGCTACACAGTTTGGTGCAGTACTTCAACCAGGTGATGTGAAGTATAAAGATATCAGTGGTCCGCTGGGTAAACCTGATGGTATTGTTGATGAAGCATACGATCGCGCTCCTCTTGGTAGCGGTATTCCAAAATATAACTATGGCATAGGGTTCTCTGGTTCTTATGAAAGATTTGATTTCTCCCTGTTTGCTTCAGGAAGTGCAAAATTTATGATCAATAGCCGAATGTACAGAGATCTGCATCACTCTGCAGGCGCTCTTAATTATAGTACGGACATGCTGAACAGATGGACACCTACTAATACGAATACAGATATTCCAAGATTGAATGATGCAGATGTAAACAATTTCAAAGATTCCAATCGTCCGGGATGGTTACAGAGTGGATCATACCTGCGCATCAGCACCCTGTCTGTAGGTTATACACTTCGTGAAAATTTAATTAAAGGATTGATGAAATCAAGAGTGTATGCTACTGTACAAAACCTTTATTCTTTTCAAAAGTACCAGGGATATAACCCTGATTTCACTTCAGGGGTATTGAATCCGGGATTTGATTTTGGTTCTTATCCAAAACCAAGAACGATCATGGTAGGCGTACAATTAATTTTCTAAGAATTAAAGACATTATTTAAATCATAAATCATGAAAAAAATAATTTATCTCTTTGCTGGTCTTCTCCTGATCATGAGCGGAGGGTGCGATAAAAAACTGGATCTGACGAATCCGAATGCATTAACGACAGTCGATTACTGGAAAACAAAGGATCAGGCCTTTGCCGGTGTAACGGCTATCTACAATGCATTTACTGTCGATGGTACATATATGCGTTCATTTCCCGGACTTACTGATAGCCGTGGTGATGATTTCGCCGGTGATAGTCCATGGCTTGACCTGGTATTGACAGGACAATTCATTATTCCTACTACTTCTGATCCGGTATTCTGGATCTGGAGAGATTTTTACCTCGCAGTCAACAGAGCCAACCAGGTATTGGCATATGTTCCACCATACGATGCAAGTATATTGACAGCTGAGCAAAAAGCAAGAATAATAGGACAGGCATATTTCCTTCGTGGCCTTGCTTATTATAATCTCGCTACTTCATTCAAAGCAGTTCCTGTCATCACTGCACCGGTAACGGAGTTGGATGGATTTTTTGCACCCACTGCTACTGACGAAGTATTATGGAACCAGATCTATTCTGATTTTCAAAATGCAGAAGCAAATCTTCCTGTCAATTATGATAATGTAACAGGACCTGACCAGGGACAAAAAGGAAGAGCTACCAAAGGTGGAGCAGCGGGCATGCTGGCCAAATCATATCTCTATAAAAAAGATTATGCCAAAGCTGGTCCGCAGTTGGAAAAATTCCTGACGGGTTCATTGAAAAATATTTATTCATTGATGCCTGATTACAGGGATAATTTCAAAGACATTAATGAGAATAATGCAGAGTCTTTATTCGAAATACAATTTACCGAAGGTATAGGCACTGATTTCAATTGGACATTTGATCCAACTACATCATGGAAGCAAGTCACGGCTGTTTCTGTTACGTATGGAATGGAAGGAGCCGGCTTCTCCGATTACTTACCTACAAGATGGATATATAATGAATTTAAACTGGAACAAACTACGGGTGGTAAAAGCGATCCAAGATTGTTAGCGACTATTGCTTCTTATGAACCTGCTGATAATTCTGTATCGGCATATGGTCAGCCATGGGTAGCATTTCTTGCAGGTCATGGTGTAACTGATCCAACCAATAAAATTTATCCAAGAAAATATACCAATGATGGATTAGGAAGAGCCTTTGAAACACCAGAGTCTGGTATCAATTACAGGGTGCTTCGTTATTCAGATATATTATTAATGTATGCAGAAGTATTGAATGAAACAGGTCATACAGCTGATGCATATCCTTATATTCAGCAAGTGAGAACGAGAGCGCAGTTGCCAAACCTGGCTACTGTAAAACCAAACATGAATCAGCAACAAATGCGTGACCAGCTTGCTCATGAAAGAGCATTGGAATTTGCGATCGAAGGTCAACGCATCAATGATCTGATCC
>JBDTPD010000116.1:0-9110 GCA_039932855.1 Chitinophagaceae bacterium
CTTTAGAAACTTTTACCTCTGCCAGCAAGGGTCCATCAACCTTATCCAATCTTAGCTGGACGGTAGCGCCTGTGTTTGATTTTGCTTTTATCACAGCAGCCTTCATGTTAGCTTTTCCGAAATCAACACTATTATATCTTATCCATGAACCCGGCTTATTTAATATTGTTTTCCACCCCTGGAAGCGGTTAAGCGTATCGAGAAATTCTATCGACGCGCCTGTTTCACTTTTAGCGCTGTACCGGTCAATTTGTATTTGAGTGGAGGCGCTTGTGATACCAATACCACGCAACGTAGGGATCACTTTTTTAATGGAACCGTCTGCATCGAAGAATAAACTATCGGCACGAATGGATCTTGCCTTATCAAACTTTGGCGAATAATCCTTATTATGATAAAATAAATACCATTGATTTTTAAACTGTATGACCGAATGATGGTTTGTCCAGCAACCCGACGATGATTCATCCATGATTACACCAGCCATTTTAAATGGCCCTAATGGATTATCTCCGATTGAATATTCCAACCGTTCAGTTTTATTTTCTACATGGGGAAATGTGAGATAATAAATACCATTCCGCTCAAACAAATAAGGTCCTTCCTTCAGGCCCTTGCCCGGAAGCTCTTTTAAAATAATTGGATCGGAATCGAGCTCCAGCATATTCTCTTTCAGCTTTGCCGCGTAAATATTTCCGGCGGACCAATAGAGATAAGCCTGTCCATCTTTATCAATGAATACATTTGGATCTATTCCATGCACATTTTTTACAGGCATTGCTTCAGGGACAAATGGACCACCTGGCTTGTCAGCAACCGCTACACCAATAGCAAACCCTCTTCCCATCATCGTGTCTTTAGGTGCAGTGGGAAAATAGAAATAATATTTCCCATTTCTGAAAATACAATCAGGCGCCCACATACTGTATCCATCCGGTTTTGCCCATGGCACAGTTGTTTGACTAACAACAACACCATCATCTTTCCAGTCGGTTAAATTTTTTGAAGCAAAGACATGGTAGTCTTCCATACAAAACCATCCAACGCGACCGTGACCCTCAGTAGCCAAAATATCATGAGAGGGATAAATGTAAACGCTATCACCAAATACCCTGGCGGAGGGATCGGCAGAATACATATTTCTGATAAGCGGATTCTGAGAAATCGCATTATTGGTAAGTAAGATCATAATACCAATAATACCAAGAGATAGTTTATACTGTTTCATAACAATGATCGTTTAAAATTATTTATTGATAGCTGCTAATTGGCCCGCTGCAGCGGCAAGAAAAATATAATTGGCACAACCACCTACCGTCACTTCATTTTCACCCCAGAAGAATGGCCAGTCTTCTTTGTTTTCCGGAAAATCTGGTTTTAATATTAGTATACCCGGAACAATACCACCTGCAATGAAACTAAAATTTGCGCGGTTATTACCATAGGTGACCTTCTTTGATTTAGTACCTACCGAAGAAACAAAAGAAATATTTGAATAAGGATGACAACCAAAAATGTAATTAAGGCCTTTGTATACGTACTCGCTGCTGATAACATCAGGATAAAATTTATTAGCATAATAGTTGGTGATAGCAAAATTCACTACTCCTCCACTACCACCCCAGCCGCCGGTAGCAATTGGTACACCATACGGATTTAGTTTACCATAATCATCACATGCCGTTTTATATTTCACCACATAGTCCCTTAATTTCTTTTTATAATTATCATCCATATAAGAAACACCCTGCAAGGCAGTTGACATTCCAAATAATACAGATCTGTCAAGTGCGTTCCAGATGGCATCTTTGTATATGGTAGCATACCGTTCGTCTTTCGTAGTGATATACAGTTGCAATGCTGCCGACATTTTCAGGTTCCTTCCAAATATTCTTGCTAGCCTGGATGTATCCCGTAGACTGATGCTATCATTTTCGTTCCATAATTTTTGCGCGTAGTATAAACTTTGAACAGACAATGTATCATCAAAACCTTTCAACGCGCGACTTGCTGCGGCCAATGCCGCTGCGGTATAATAATCAAGAAACGTGGTTCGTTCGGTAAAGGCCCACCGATCATCCATTGTACCGCTTGATTTTCCATCCGTCTCATAAGGTTTCAGATCAGGATTGAATAGAAGATTATCCGTTTCGGTAGACGCATCACCGAGATGATGATATTGATGGAGATTAGGAACAACAATTCCTCTTACCGGATGACCAATGTTTTTTACCTGTGCCACCATGTTCAATGTACCGTGTTTGATCTGTTGCAACACATCGGGTTTACCATCCGGGCGATGAATATCTACATAGCGGCTGGCATAATCAACATACGTTTCGTCGCGGTTGATACCGAATTTTTCCCAGGCATCTACTAAACTAAGTACCGCATCGCAATGTGATCCTGTTTGAATATCAAAGTCACCTGCATCAAACCAACCACCTGTTGCAAGACCGGGAATGTGTTCAAACGGTTTATATTTTGTTTGCGTAGAGGCACCCATTCTATAACCGTCGAAATGTTGCTGATTTGTTGGCGCCTGTAAAGCATCATCCAAAAATGGTGCGCCATGCCATACACGGTACGCTTCATTTACTTCCATATGATCCATCTGTACCGGGAACCATACATCCATTGTAGAGTGCCAGCTGTCGTTATAGACTCCTGCGCCGATAGAAAAAGTATTTGTTTTCTGATTACCATATTGAATAAAATAAAGACCCGGATCTTTTATGGCAGAGAAATTAAATTTTGCATAATTGTAGCGCAAATACCTGCCCCATGAAATGACAGCGCCTTTCAATTTTTCTACCTGGCTCCCATCTGCATTCACCTTAAAAAGTGATGCAGTCTTTAAGGCGACATCATTTTTATCCAACTCTATCACGGCTATTTTTTCCTGCGATGGATTATATCCTACCTGCGAAAATTGAATCACCGGTGCACGTTTCCAGTTAGGAATAGCATTTGGTTCAAGATACCATGTTAATACCTTCCCTGTTTTATTAGCAGGCAGCATGCTGCGCACAACATACCAGCCATTCTGCGCAAGATTGCGGCCATCAAACAACATCAGGTTACTACCATCTGTTTCAGACACAATTTTGATCATGTGTTCCGGATCTTCAGGCGCCAGTACAATAGTTTTACCGGTAGCGATGAATGATGGCACAATAAATTCACCTCTGCCTCTGTCATCGAACGTTGTATGTCCGGCAAACTGTGTTATTTTTTTGCTGATAGGTTCAATACTGGTCGTGCTGCTGGGATATAATGGGAATGAACCTGGTTTTCCATCCATGAGGTATGTCTTTTCAAAATAAGTAGATGGTAAAAATTCAAGATTGAATCCTGCATTGCCCACTAACTTATCAGGCAATGGTTTATCGAGATACACATTTATTTCAACGCCTTTATCTTTCGTCGTAACAGTTATTCTTGAAGTAAAATCAAGGTCCTTATACTTTAATGTTGCTTCAATAGTATTTGTTGCTTTGTTCACTTTGCGATCAATAAGTGTTGGTATCTGATCCCATTGTTCGGGAGTATTCTGCAACCGCACTGCTCCACCTGTAGAGACTCTTATACCATGATGAATGATCTCAATACCAGCGGTCTTTTCATCATAAAACATTCCATTGTATTCATTGGTAAATACCAACACATTCACGCCGCGTTTTTCGAAATACCCGGAGTCATTTACTTGTAGTTGTTGTGAAAAAGAAGAATGACTGCAAAAGATAAAACAGGCTAACTGACTTAATCTGATCAACGTCTTTTTAAGAAATGTAATCGGTTGCATAACTTGACTTTATTTTATATTCAGTTGATACTAATTTTTTCAAATTTTAAATTGGGAACCGGGAACTGCTTTTTTCCCGGAAGGCGAACGTCCGTGTGGATCACAGCCTTATATACTTTTTCACAAATACCAGTGAACCGAAGCTAACAGCTAATGGCTAACCGTTCTTCTTTACATTCAAACAGTACTTCGTGAAGTTAGATAGATTTCCCTGAAATAATCACCTGCGATTAGTATCCTTATTTTAATTCCAGCACTACCACCGAAAACGGCGGCATCTTTACTGAAAGACTATGACCATTGAGTGTTGCATTATTAAACACAACGGGTTTTACTTTCTGCGGATTATCAAATGAATTATAGTCCTGCAATTTATCCGAACGGAGTATCCGACCCTTAACAGAATTTGCTGCGATATCACCCAGGTCAATTGTTACTTCCTGTTCTTTATGCGCATCGATATTCACGAGCGATATATGCACCGCGCCGGTTTTATCTTTCGATGCAGAAGCTGATACTGCTTTTAATTTCTTATCACCACTCACGTAATCATTACTTGTTAGAGTTACCGGAAGCATCAGCGCATTCTGATGCACGTTATACATTTCCATAACATGGTATGTCGGGGTCAATACCATTTTTTCTTCCTTGGTCAATATTACCGCTTGTAATACATTTACGCATTGCGCCAGGTTAGCCATTCTTACACGATCGCAATGGTTATTTAAAACATTGAGTGTATATCCGGCGATCATCGCATCCCGCATACTGTTTTGCTGGTATAAAAAATCTCTATTTGTTCCCGGCTCTGTTTCGTACCACCCACCCCACTCATCTACTACCAATGCTACTTTCTTTTGTGGATCATATTTATCCATGACTTCACTGTTACCTGCAATCATACCTTCAATTCTATATGCCTGTTCCATCGTTCTGAAATATTCATCTTCCGTAAAGTCTGTGGCAAAACCTTTGTTTCCCCAATTAATAACGGAATAATGATGAATAGAAATTCCTTCAATCAGTTTACGTGGAATATCGCGCATCAATGCTTCTGTCCACTTGAAATCAGGAGTACCGGGCCCAACAGCGATGCGGAATAATTTTTCAGTATTACTATAACTCGTCAACAGTGTCGCATACTGTTTATAGAGATTGATATAGTAATCAACCGTCATGTGCCCGCCGCAATCCCATGATTCATTGCCAATGCCCCAATATTTAACGTGCCAGGGAGTAGCCCTGCCATTTTGTTTACGCAGATCCGTCAGGTAACTTTTACCATTCGCATGAGTAGTGTACTGTACCCACTCTTCTGCTTCCTGGACACTTCCGCCACCAACATTTACTGCGAGGTAAGGATCAGCATTCATCATTTCACACATATCGAGAAATTCATTGGTTCCAAAACCATTGTTTTCCCTAACATTACCCCATGATACATTTTCAGTTGACTTTCTTTTATTTTTTGGACCAATAGCATCTTTCCAGTGATAGTGATCGGCATAACATCCACCCGGCCAACGCAACGCCGGTATCTTTAATTTTTTTAAGGCTTCTATGATATCCAGCCGGATACCATTCTTGTTTGGAATTTTCTGATTACCCTCTCCTACATAAAATCCGCCATAGATACATCGTCCGAGATCTTCTGCAAAATGTCCATAGATATCTTTACTGATAGTATCTTTTGCTTTTGACATATCCAGCACCACTTTATTCTGTGCATGTGTACCATAACTAAAAGAAATGGCTACGGCCAACAGCAAGACTATTTTTTTCCGCATATTTATTTTTTCAAATGATTAAGTAAAATAATTCCCGGTTTCAGATGTTCGTATAATTCGCTGGTATTATTATAGAGCTGGTAGCTCCTTTTTTAAATAGACGAATCAAAAATTATTTGTTCTTGTTCTTGTTCTTTTTTATTTTTTTATTGCCTTTACTAGCAACAGGGTCAACTCCTGTGGTTGTTTGAATTATTTTTTGAATGGAACCGTCCTCATTGTAATACATATAATCCACACAAATAGAACGACGGTAGCTTCCTCCTGTTGGCAACATACCGTTATGATAGAAAAAATATGATTTTCCTTTGTAATCTATAATACCCGGATGAGTAGTAAAGCTATTGGGAACGTTCTCCTGGATGATGCCTCTGTATTCCCAGGGACCAGCCGGATTTGTTGCGGTGCAATATTCAATCATTTCTGGTTTGGTGCCTGCACTGGCATAGACCAGGTAATACAAACCTTTGCGTTTGTATACCCATGGTCCTTCTATATAATGAAGTGGTTTAAAAGTAGTGATCGCGCCGTCCAGTTCAATCATATTCTCTTTCAGCTTTACCCATTTACAACTACCATTGCCCCAGAATAAATATGCCTGTCCATTGTCATCTATAAATACTGTGGGATCAATATCGTCCCAACCATACTTCATATCAGTAGTCATTTCGTTGATGGTAAGTGCTTTTCCAATAGCATCTTTGAATGGGCCTGTTGGTCGATCTGAAACTGCTACGCCAATTGCTGCTCCGCCATTACTAATGCTGTCTTTTTTATGAAAAGTGGAAACAAACCAATAAAACTTACCGTTTCTTTCAATGCATTGTGCGGCGTATGCATCGCCGGTGGCCCAGGAAAAAGTATGCGGTGAAAGTAATGCACCATAGTCTTTCCAGTTAACCATATCGGTAGAAGAAAACACATGCCAGTCAGGCATTTTATAATTGGTTGCTTTTTCAGACGCAGTATCATGGCCTGTGTAAAGAAACACAGTGTCATGAAAAACAATAGGCGCCGGATCTGCCGTGAACAAATCCTTAATAATAGGATTTTGCGCTGATAGCTCTCCTGTTGCCAAACAGCCTACTAAGAAAATCGCAACCGGTAATTTGTATTTCATTTTTCTACTTTGCGTGAATTATTAATTGTTTTCCATGCTGCTGTCTGCACTTGATTTACCTGACAGCGAAGTTGTATAATAAATCAACTTTTTATTTCGACAATTCTTTTCCTTCGGGCGTTCGTCTCCATTCAAAATAGGTATCCAATACTTTTAATGAAGCTGCAGCAGGGACCGGTCCTGTATAGGGTGTTTTAGAAAAGTACATCACGGTTGGTTTAGCACTGCTGAAAACCGGCCAGGCAGGTACTCCTTTGCCATTAGGATCTCCATATTTAGCAAAGTTTGTCCAATAGGTACTCATGGCATCAGCAATTTCCTTATCAGTATTGGTAATTTCAGGTTTGGATACATCAAGATGCTGAAATACATAGGCCACTTCCTGTCCATGCGGCGAGCCATATCCATAACGTGGTGACTCTTGCGGATAATCAGGATGCTGATCGAAATAATAATAAAAGACTTTTGATTTTCCTGTTTTTGCCTGCAGTGTTGCCCAACTCCATGTCTGCCATCCAAATGCTGCGTCGCGCGCAAGATCTCTTGCTGTTTTTGGAACCGTGCTTGTATTTGTTGGATACGCTTTGATCAAATCATCCGCAAATTTTCCATACCGTTTCTGTACTCCCGCAATATAGTCTTCCGGTGTTTTGGGTGGTGAGAAACTGGCACCTTCATCTGAATTATAACCTACTAATATTGGCACGTCATTATACTTTCCTGCTTCGTATAAATTATGCTGGTCATCCGGAATTACATATCCATCAGTAATTGGCCAGCCGTTCGGCATACCAAATCCTGAAGGAACTTTGTCGGCAGGCATTTTACGAAGTTCAGCAATAGATGAAACGCCCGCTTTTTGAACAAACCCTTGCCCATCAATTTCTGCCTGTTTGAGTGTTTTCATGTTTTCACCCGGATAAGTGGTAACACGGGTTGGACCAAATGAACCACCACTTTCAGAAATAGCGCCCTGAAATAATCCTTTTGCCAAAGGAGAAGCGCATAACATACTAACAGCAATACCGCCAGCCGATTCGCCGAAGATGGTTACCTTATCAGGGTCGCCTCCGAACGCAGCGATATTTTGTTTTATCCATTTAAGACCAGCAATCATATCGAGCAAGCCATAATTTCCTGAAACATGGTCCGGACTTTCCGCACTCAATTCCGGATGTGCTAAAAATCCTAATTGACCAACCCTGTATGCAATACTTACAAATACAACACCTTTCTTCGCCAGGTTTTCGCCACTGTACATAGGATCTGATGTATAACCAACAGCAAATCCGCCACCATAAATCCATACCAGTACAGGTACTTTTTCTTTAGGTGATTTGGCTGGTGACCACACATTCAGGTAAAGACAGTCCTCGCTCTTTCCTGATGGAGGATTAATACCCTGCATAGCACCCGGGGCAAACTTGTCTGCCATGCGTACACCCTCCCACTTCGCAGCAGGTTGCGGGGCCTTCCACCTGAGTTCACCTACCGGTGGCGCCGCAAATGGAATTCCTCTATAAACAGTTAAGCCATCTTCAACACTGCCCTGTAATAATCCGCCATCTACTTTAACCTGTTTTGGTTGTTGTGACATGGCTACGAAAGAAAATAAAATCATAGCCGAAAAAAATACTCTTTTCATATATCGCTTATTTAATAAATACATTTAAACTACTCTGTTTAGAATCAGAAGAATCGGTTCTGAATGTTGAGGCTGACGATCCTTCTTCTAAAAATTTAAACACAGGGACAGGAAGTTTATTGATTAAAATAAATTCCCGTTCTTCTTTCATTTTTTTTCATTCTATCATTGAATGCGTAATGCATCTATGGCTACTTTTCCCGGACCACGATTAGTAATGCTTATATAATGTTTACCCTTGACTAAACCGCTTGTTTGAAATACTACTTGTTGTGGTTTACGATCTCCATCCGTAGATAAATCAACAATCGCAATGTTTTTCCCATCAATTTTAATTTCGATCTTTCCTGCTCCAGCTTCTTTTGGAGCAATAACTGAAATATTCTTACCTGTAAATGAGTTGGTCCAAACATCGCCCACTGTATTACTGATCGTAAGATCATTATTGAAATCGCCTGTACCCAGGTTGCATTTACGAAACCAACCCGGCGCTGCTACGCCAGGGTCATCATCATTAAACCAACCCTTATCATGTGTTATTCGTAACACACGACTGCCGGAAGCTAATGACTGGTCGGCAATTCCTGGCAACGGCATCACTGTTTTATCAGGCATAACAGTTAAGCCCCTCGTATCCTGTATAAAATTTAATGTAATATCAGTGCCAAGCAATTCTACTTTGGAAATTTTTCCGATGCTGTTGCCATCGGTATGCAGCGCTTTAAGTGTGAATACACTGTCTTTCCAATTCAA
>JBDTPD010000117.1:0-9099 GCA_039932855.1 Chitinophagaceae bacterium
ACACTTTTCATTTCTCCCATGATCGTTTTTACAATCCCTTTTGTACCGAGGTATTTAATGCGGAATTCTTCCACCGTTTTAGCATCGGTAGCTGCAAAAGAGCCGGCTTCTTTTTTAACGTCTTCTATCTGTTGTAACAACTGTTCCATAAGTCTGCAAAGATAAGCTGTTCAGTCTATCAGTTGACAGTCTATCAGTCGGCAGTCATACTCCGATAGGTGTAAAAGAATTACAGGCATAGTAGTCGACTGCCGACTGATAGACTGACCGACTATTTCTGTAAGTTTGTATCAAATACGCGCGATGGCAGATCACCTGAATATTTCCGATTTTTTATTGCCGGTTAACATGGCAGAGCTTTCCTACGACCAGGGATATAAAGATGGCCAGGTAGGAAGAACGATCCAGGTTTATGAAGATGAGTTTCCTGATTTGGATGAAGTAGATATCGTGTTTGTAGGTTGTGGTGAGCAACGTGGCAATGGTATGCACATGGCTTACAGCGCGGCTCCGGATGCTATCCGCCGCCAATTTTATTCATTATACTTCTGGCACCAGGATATTAAGATGGCTGATATCGGCAACCTGAAAAAAGGCGCTGAATTAGCAGATACGTATGCTGCTTTAAAAACAGTGATCCAGGAATTATTGGATGAAAATAAAATGGTCGTCGTATTAGGGGGCTCACACGATCTTACGCTTTCTCAATATTATGCTTATGAAGAAGGCAAGAAGATCATTGAAGCTACCTGTGTAGATGCATTGATCGATTTGAACCTGGACTCTGATTTTCGCTGCGATAATTTTTTAATGGAAATGCTGACCGGCGAACCCAATTTCGTCCGTCATTATAATCATATCGGTTTTCAAAGCTATTATATCCATCCGCGGGTATTGGAAACAATGGATAAACTCCGGTTTGATTGTTTCCGGGTAGGCAATGTGAAAGGTAATATCGAAGAAATGGAACCGGTATTGCGCAATACACAATTATTCAGTTTTGATATATCGGCACTGGCACATGCATACGCGCCGGCCAATCATGATTCTCCCAATGGATTTGATGGTGAAGAGGCTTGTGTGCTGATGAGATATGCCGGCATGAGTCCAAATGTAAGCACGCTTGGTTTGTATGGCTATGATCCGGAAAAAGATGTACATGATCTTACTGCAAAACAGATCAGCCAGATGCTTTGGTATTTGCTGGATGGGAAAAGCCGTAGTCGCCGCGAAGCCAAACTGGATGAAAGAGATTCTTTCAACGAATACTATACTTCCTTTGCCGAAGTAGAAACTACTTTTTTACAAAGCAAAAAAACCAGCCGCTGGTGGATGCAATTGCCCGATAAAAAATTCATCGCCTGCAGTTATAAAGATTATTTATTAGCCAGCAGTAATGAAATTCCGGAACGTTGGTTGCGCGCTCAGGAAAGAGGATAAGAAGAATTATGAATTAATAATTATGAATTAAGAATTCTATGTTGAAGAAGTCGTTAGTTGCGTTTACTCCATTCATAATTCTTAATTCTGCATTCATAATTGTATTCTCTTCCTGTTCGATTCAAAAGAAAATCTCCCACTCCGCCAAACAGGTTATCACCGATTCGGCTTTACAAACTGCGCATATTGGTATTAGTATTTATGAACCGGGTAGCGGTAAATACTGGTATAATTATAATGGAGAAAAATATTTTGTACCGGCGAGTAATACAAAGATCCCGACTTGTTATGCGGCGATGAAATACCTGGGAGATAGTTTGGTGGGATTAAGATATTCAACAATGATATTGGGAAGTGAATCTGCTTTTGTTGTTAAGCCATCGGGAGACCCTAGTTTTTTACATCCTGATTTTAAAAATCAACCAGTACAATCTTTTTTAAAAAAGATAAGTGGCGCAATAATATTTGATTTTCCCGAACAGGAATTTGATGCTATAGGTTCAGGCTGGTCATGGAATGATTATAAAGAACCTTATATGGTTGAGAGAAGTATGTTTCCTATGTATGGAAATCTCGTAAAATTTATTGCCAAAGGAACCAATCGCTATGCAATTCCAAAATATTTTATAGAAAAGATCAAAACAAGTTACAATAATAGCAAGTCTGTTCAAAAGCCATGGGGTGAGAATACATTTTCTATTGATACATCTATTATAAGCGGAGAGTTTGCTATTCCTTTTGTAACAGACGATACGACCATTATTAGTCTTTTGAATGATACGATACCAGCTAAATGGTATTACGGTAAAATAAGATCATCCGTCGGTGACAATAAAATTGATTCTGCCGCTGGACATAAAGAACCTGACTTCCAGGTTATCTATTCCCAACCAACCGACTCCCTTCTCAAACCTATGATGCATCGCAGCGATAACTTTTTTGCGGAGCAAAGTTTACTCATGGTCAGTAATGAACGATTAGGCGTGATGAATGATGAGAAGATCATCGATACATTATTAAAGACAGATTTTAAGGACCTGCCGCAAAAACCGAGATGGGTAGATGGTTGTGGTCTTAGCCGCTATAATCTTTTCACTCCACAGGATTTTGTTTTTATTCTTAAAAAAATAAAAGATGAATTCGGTATGGAGCGGATCAAAAATATTCTTCCAACTGGGGGCGAAGGCACTTTGAGCAGTTATTACAAGGCCGATAAAGGATACATTTATGCAAAAACTGGTTCATTAAGCGGAGTCCTTTGCCTCAGCGGTTATTTATATACTAAAGGGAATAAACTGCTGATCTTCTCTGTTCTGGTCAACAATTACCGCTCTGCTCCTTCAGATGTGCGGAAAGCCATCGAAAAATTTCTGGAAGGTATCAGGAATAGCTTCTAGCCCTACTTTATTTCCGGGCTAACTACTAGTGATATTAAGGCTGAATTCAGGATGGATATAGATATCTTACGTCTATCCTACGTTTATCCTACGTTAATCCTACGTCTTAATAAGCAATTAAATAAAGGATGATCTCTATTTGCCCAGCGTTTCTTATATCAGAATTTGTTGTCGGAATAGCCATATTTGCGGGGTGTTTAATAAAAAACCTTCCATTATGCCCAACCCTTTTCTTAACGCGTAAGTATATGTATCTAAAAGCCATCTTTATGAGACGTATTTATGCCCTGATCACCGTTATCCTTGTTTCCATATCTGCTTTTCATTGTCAAAGAGAAGTAAGCAATGGAGGATTAATGCCCGGACTGAACGGAAACACCTCAACTCCGATCACCGCCACCCTGCAAGGGAATGTATTTAATGAAATCGATCAGCCAGCTGCTGGTGTAAATATCAAAGTGGGTAATAAAACAGCAATCACTGATGCACAAGGATATTTCAGAATAGAAAAAGCTACGCTCGATAAAAACGCATCTACTGTACAAGCTGAGAAAAATGGTTATTTTAAAACCTACCGCACATTCAGCGCTACTTCAGGCGTGAACCAGGTAGTTATTAAACTGATAAGAAAATCAATTGCCGGAACAGTCAACGCTGGCGCTGGTGGTGATGTTACGCTTTCTAATGGCGCTAAGATCGCATTGCCTGCTAATGGCATCGTTAAAGCTGCCGGCGGTACTTACACAGGTACCGTAAATGTTTACGCAGCCTATATAGATCCGACAGCTACAGATGTATTAAAAACAGTTCCCGGATCTTTCCTGGCAAATGATAAGGATAACAAACGCGTGATGCTTTCGTCTTATGGAATGCTGGCGGTAGAACTGGAATCTGCATCAGGAGAAAAATTACAGATCGCATCCGGTAATACAGCCACACTGATCTCTCCGATACCGACAGATCTTTTAGCAAAGGCTCCTTCTACCATTAAACTGTGGTATGTGGATGAACAAACAGGTATCTGGAAAGAAGAAGGTGAAGCAACAAAGACAGGTAATAATTATGTCGGGCAGGTAAAACACTTTACATACTGGAACTGTGATGTGGCCGGTGCAGTTATTAATTTGACAACAACTATTAAGACACAAAATGGATTGCCAATGGCATACGCCAGTATAGCCATACTTCCTGTTGCCACTGATGCTGATTCTTCTTATTATGGTGGTTGCGCACATGGTTACACAGATTCATTGGGTCAGATAAATGGTCCTGTGCCTGCTAACCGGACATTGCTGTTACAGGTACTGGGTCCATGTAATAATGTTATTTATTCTCAACATATAGGTCCATTCTCATCAGATGTTTCCTTGCCAACCATAACCGTATCATTGACCTCTGCTTATCTCACAACTATTAGCGGTAAGATTGTAGACTGTAATAATTCAGCCGTGAGCAATGGTTTTGCGGTAATTGTTTACGACTATATGAAACGTTATGTAAGGACGAACAGTAATGGTGAGTTTATCAGCACATTCACCAGTTGTGTTCAAAATGTTACTACCTGTAATGTATCCGGTGTAGATATTGCAGCTCAACAAGAAGGTACCTCTATCGATTTTGCACTCCCTACATCAAATACAAATGTCGGTACTATTGTCGCCTGCGGCACACTTAACATTGAAAGCATTAATTACACGCTGGATGGGACTGATTACACGATCTCGAGTCTGAATGGTGATTCATTATCGGCATATGATAATCACACGCCAACAACAACACCTACGCGTTTACAAGTAGGTGGATCCAGATCCGGCGCAAATATATACCTTGATATTGCGGCCACTGGTGCAGCAGGTACCTACCCGGTTACGATCCTCCAGGTTCAGAATAATAATAATCTTAATCTTGGAACACCTTTTAATACTGTTATTACCAATTATCCGCAGGCGATAGGTGAATTTTATACAGGTACGTTCTCTGGACAGTTTACTTATGCCGGAAGTCCATCTGTTAATCATACGATTAGCGGATCATTCAGGCTGCGAAAATATTATTAAGCATTTTTTGATTAACGAAGAACAAGATATAAATACCATCATCAGCGGTTGTAAAGCAGGAAACCGGAAGGCGCAGGAAAAACTATACCGAAGTTTTTACAGGGCCATGATGAGTCTTTGTCTTCGCTATACGAAAAATGAAGAAGACGCAATGGAAGTTTTGAACACAGGATTTTATAAAGTATATAAAAATATAGACAGGTATGATGCCGGCAAAGGCACCTTATATACCTGGATCCGTACCATCATCATAAATAGTTGCCTGGATTTTATCAAAACAAAGAATACGCAGGAACTATGGCAGGAATTAGATCAGGCGGCACAGGTTGACTTGCCGCCTGAGGTATTTATGAAAATGTCTGCACAGGATATATTAAAACTGGTAAGACAACTGCCTTCAGCCACACAGGCTGTTTTCAATCTTTACGTGATGGATGGATTTACGCACAGAGAAATCGGTGCATTGCTGGGCACCAGTGATGGCACCAGCAAATGGCATTTGAGTGAAGCAAGAAAAATATTGCAGCAATTGATTCAAAAACAAGGTATCGGTTAATGAGCGAACGATTACCATACGAACAACAACTAGCACAGCAATGGAGCGAACTTCCCCTGCCGGATGAGAATATGGCATGGGCAGATATGAAGCGCCGGCTGGAAGAAGATGACGACGATGGCATCATTGTATGGTGGCGTCGTGGTTGTGCGCTATGGGGATTACTGTTGTTGTTATTACTGGTCATAGGTTGGTTTTTCTTCCGCCATGAGAAATGGTTCGTTAGTGATAGTAAGAAACCACAAACGGTAATTGAGAAAAAAGATGATACAGAAAAAAATAAAGTAACCGGTGATGATAGTGTTCATTTTTCTGAAACATCAACCAATACCAATATAAGTGAGGATGATAAAGTAAAATATCCGGCGACTATTACCAATGATCATACGGCAAGTGGTACAACAACGGTTGATACACTGTCGAAACAAAAAATAGATCCATCAGTACCAACAGGCCGGACAAGGTTGCCGGACGATATTCAAACGGAAACATTATCGCGAAATCCTGTGCCTGCAAAAAATAGAAGAATAAGAACGCAAAAAGATATTTCACAGGCCACCTCCCGCAACAATATGACGATTGGGGGAAATGGTAACAGAAAGAAAACTTCTGTGACTACTAGCTATACTAAAACAGATACTATAACAGCATCGGTTATAAAGCAGGATAAAAGTGGAAATGATAGTGTGCTTACTGATATTAGTAAAACGATTGTTGCTGCACCGCAAAAAATTGACACGGTTAAGGCAAAAGATTCTTTGAAAAGAACAGTTATAGCAACTCTGCCCCCAACAGAAAAGAAGGAAGCTAAGAAAGACAGTACAAAGCCTAAATTCTTTTTCTCTGCAGGCATAGCATTACAGCAACAATTACCAATCAATGGACAAAAGCTGGTGCCGTACAATTCATTGGGGAGAAAAGGAAGCCTGGCCGATTATATACCATCCGTTTATTTCCGGTATACAAAAGAAAAAAAATGGTTTGTGCAAACGGAGTTCCATTATGGTGCGCCGCAGTACAATAAGGAATTCGTTTATGCCACCGATACCAAACAGGATACGGTAGGAACAAATACGTTCACAACGCAGACTTCACAAAAACTTAAAAAGACATTTTATCATCAGCTGTCAGGCACTTTCAATTATTATGTATTACCACAGTGGTCCATTGGTGGAGGGTTGTTATGGAATAAATTCAGCAAGGCAGTATCGGAAATACAAATCAGCCAGCTAAATAATGCTACGTTAAATGATTCTGTTTTATTGAAAAGAATAGATGTCAGCGATTCGAATAGTTCTGTTTTTTCCAAGTCCTATTTCCAGGCAATGTTTGAAACTCAATATCAATGGAAACGATTTACCCTTGGCGCGAGATACTCGATGGGGTTACAACCTTACATCAAGTTTAGATTACCGGGCGGTGATCAACAGGAAAAAAATAGTTCAGTTCAATTATTCTTACGGTATGAATTATGGAGATCAAAAAACAGGTAAAGCCGTACGGGGTAATACAAGAAAATACTTACATCATCGTCAGACGGCAAAAAGCAGCAAAATAAGGCTTCGGTATGTCTATGGGAACGAAGAGGATCGCGATCGTTTTATTGCTGAATTGCTTTTTTATACGATCATAGGAGTTGTTACGCTGATTACATTGGTAGTTGTTGTACTACCATGTTTAATATAGTGGAACGGCGAAAGTTGTTCCCGGGTACAATAGGTTTCGGAGGTCCAGTGGTGTGTACCTTTGAAGCCTATTTCCTTTTTAAGGAACTGATTTATTTCCCAAACATCTTTTCTAACTGATCTCCTTTAAACCCGAGGTAGGTTGGCGTACCATCCGGCGTACTGTTAGATTGCTCACAGGCAAAAAGGTCGGCTACCAATTGACGCATTTCCCGTTCTGTCAACCGGATGCCTGTTTTAATAGCTTGCTGTCTTGATAATGAACGAACCAGTTTTTCCCGTTTAGAAAATTTAAGATCGTTGCTGAAGTGTTTATATTGTTCCAGTAAAAGATCGATCGTTTGTTTTTCATGACCGGGTTCTGTATCGGCCGGTGTTCCCTGTATGACAAAAGTATTTTTTCCAAATGGTTCTATCAGGTAACCGAGTTGTTGAAGATCGGCTGATAATTCTTCCAGCACTACTGCATCAGCAGGAGCCAGCTCGATCGTTGCAGGAAACATACTTCGCTGAGCGGCTACCGGTTTTCCTTTGCCTGCCATAGTCAATCGTTCATACAACACCCGCTCATGTGCCGCCTGCTGATGAATCAATAAGAATCCATCTGCCGAAGGCGTAATGATATACGTGTTCAATAACTGTGATAACTCTATGTCATCAATTGTTTGCTGATGATTCATTGCCGACTGTTCACTGTCCACTGCCAACTGAGAACTGCCCACTGCCAACTGGGAACCGTCATAAAATTCTTTCCAATTAGACGACTCAATGCTTTTCTCAATAAAATGCGCCTGGTGTTTCTGTGTAAATCCTTTGAACAATGAGGTAGAAGCAGCTGCAGATTTTTTTTCTTCCGTAAAAGGTTGTTGAATAGATGATAGTTGCTGTATCGATGCATCAAGATCAAAATCAAGTGTTGGCGTCACACTGAATTGAGCCAATGCATGTTTTATCGCAGCCTGTACAAACGCATACACGATCTTTTCATCTTCAAATTTTATTTCTTGCTTTGTCGGATGTACATTGACATCTACCTGTGCCGGATCGAGATCGATGAACAATACATACATGGGGAAACTATCTGTTGAGATCATTTCCTGGTAAGCGTTCATCACTGCATGATTCAGGTAAGCGCTTCTTATAAAACGATTATTGACGAAATAATATTGATCACCTCTTGTTTTCTTGGCTGTATCTGGTTTCCCAACAAAACCATAAATGTTCATGTAATCGGTCTGTTCATTTACAGTCACCAGCTTTGTATTGTAATTATTTCCCAATAACTGAAGAATGCGTTGCTTCAGACTACCAGCTTCCAGATGAAATAATTGCTGACCGTTATTTGTCAGTGAAAAGAAGATATTGGGAAATGATAATGCTACGCGCGTAAACTCATCAACGATGTGGCGCATCTCAGCAGCATTACTTTTTAAAAAATTACGACGTGCCGGTACATTGAAGAATAAATTCTTCATCGCGATGCTGGTGCCATTCGGAACTGCAACAGGTTCTTGTTTTATTACTACACTATTTTCTACTTCCAGGTAAGTACCTGCTTCTTCGGTTGGTCTCTTTGTTTTTAATTCCACCTGTGCCACCGCAGCAATAGAAGCCAGCGCTTCACCACGAAACCCCATGGTGCGTATATTAAAAAGATCATCGATGTTTTTAATTTTGGAAGTAGCGTGACGTTCAAAACACATGCGGGCATCTGTCTCACTCATACCGCCGCCATTATCAATCACCTGGATCAATGATTTACCGGCATCTCCGATAAACAGGCTGATTTCTGTGGCTCCGGCATCGACCGCATTTTCCAGCAATTCCTTCACGGCACTTGCTGGCCGCTGGATCACTTCTCCCGCTGCTATCTGGTTGGCAATATTATCAGGTAATAGAACGATTTGATCAGGCACAATGAATTTCTCCGGCGTCAAAAATAACGATTTGATAGTTAAAAGGTG
>JBDTPD010000118.1:0-9089 GCA_039932855.1 Chitinophagaceae bacterium
TAAGATCAATCATGTAAATGTGCAGGATGTGATACGGGAGAAGTATAAGGGAAGGAAGAAGAAATAGAACACGGATGACACGGATCATAAGGATTTCCCGGATTTTATATTCCCGAAACCTTTCTAAATCCGTGCAAATCCATTTTATCCTTGTATCCGTGTTCTATTCTCTCCAATCAGCGAGCTGATAGGGTTACTAATATCTTTTCAACATTCCCCGCAATTTCCCAATTTCCCAATTCCAAAATTTCCCAATTCCACTATCTTCGCGCAATTTGTTTTTAAAACGCAGAAAAGAAAATGCACGACTCCACAATTCCCGCAGTTTTATTGTTACAGGATGGCACGCTTTGTAAGGGTAAAGCCTTTGGCGCTATCGGTACTACGACCGGCGAAATTTGTTTTAATACCGGCATGACCGGCTACCAGGAAGTATTTACCGACCCAAGTTATTTTGGGCAGATCCTGATCATGAATAGTGTACACGTAGGTAACTATGGAGTGAAGGACGCAGATATCGAATCTGATAGCGTGAAGATCAGAGGGCTGATCGGTCGCAACCTGGAAGAAACGTATTCCCGGAAACTAGCCAAAGGATCATTGCAGGAATACCTGGTAGCAAACAAGATCGTATCTATCGAAGGAGTGGATACACGGGCGCTGGTGTCCCATATACGTACAAAGGGCGCGATGAACTGTGTTATTTCGTCCGAGACAACCGATATTGAAGAATTGAAAAAGAAATTGGCCGCCACTCCTGATATGGCTGGCCTGGAACTGGCTTCACAGGTAAGCACTAAAGAGGCATATGAAAAAGGTGATGCTACATCACCGATCCGTATTGCTGTAATGGATTATGGTATCAAGCAACATATCATTGAGTGCATGGTGGATAGAGGTGCGTTTGTAAAAGTATTTCCTGCCAAAACAAAACTCGACGAGGTAAAGAAATTTAAACCAGCTGGTTATTTTATCTCTAATGGTCCCGGCGATCCGGCTGCGATGGATTATGCAATTGATACAGTAAAAGAGATCATGAAAGAAAATAAACCTGTGTTTGGTATTTGTCTTGGACACCAGTTACTGGCACTGGCGAATGATATTCCTACATTTAAAATGCACCATGGTCACAGAGGGTTAAATCACCCGGTGAAAAACCTGGTGACAGGTAAGAGCGAGATCACTACGCAGAATCATGGTTTTGGTGTGGACCCCGAAGCAGTAAAGAAAGCGGCACATATTGAAATCACACACGTGAATCTGAATGATCAATCAATAGAAGGTATTAAAGTAAAAGGCAAACCAGCTTTCTCTGTTCAATATCACCCGGAGAGTACACCGGGCCCGCATGATAGCCGGTATTTGTTTGATGATTTTATTGGATTGATCAAGGAAACGAAATAAGCCTCGTTCAATCTTTACCCCGATTATTATTCGGGTAGCCGATATTGTTGTATACTTCCCGTAAGCTTACTCTCTACTTGTTCTATACTTGCTGTAAGCTTCATGTAAGCATTGTCTCATAGTTGTGTAAGCATTGTCTTATAGTCAGGTAACAGTTGACTTATAGTCTTGTAAGAGATGAATAAAGGCTGGATTTCAGTTAAATATGAGTCAATAAGCTTTATGACTGACCAACCTTTACATCTTAGATTTTACATTCTACATTCTTTGTCCGCCTATCCATTCACCGGTAAAATTCTTCAACTCATCCGGTAGAATTAGCAACCTGGTCGATTGTCTCTTTCCCTGTGTTTTGTATTGATGTTATTTTGTGTTTCAGAACAGTGAATAACAAGTTTTTTATGAAACATTTCATGTTATCGATCATTATCGCGGCTATATTGACCAGTTGCAGCCCTGGAAAAGATCTGGAAGGATCACCGGTTGGACTGGTCAACCTTGAAGGATATTCACAGATAAAAAATAAGGACGAACAATTTCATGTGATCACATCGGATAAAGAACTGCGTGCCTTATTTATGGATGACTCGAACGACCGAAAGAAACCCGATTTTGAAGGGCAATTAGCGATTGCAATCAGTGTGGAGCATCAATCCTTTCATTTCACAAAGGCGACGATTGCCGGCCGGGACATGAATGTGTATTATGAGGTAGGATATGGATCGCCGGTAAATGTTGCAACAGTTCCGAAAAATCAATCGATACGTCGTGTAAATTTTTACCAGGATAATTATTTAGTAAGAACGATTGACGTGGATACCAGGTAAGTGGTTGAGAAAGATCAATTGTTTCTTATGCATTGGTTCGTGATTCACGAACCAATTTTCTTTTTTGCTTTATTCCGGTGATTTTTCAACCATATGCAGCTGCAATTATTGTTTAATAAAAACATTGGCCACCTGCATTACAAATGCCTGGTCAAAACTGGTACTTATATTACAGGTAACGGCGATGATCAGGTCATTGTTGGGGTATACCAATAAAAATGAACGACCGCCGATGGAACTGCCTCCATGGTACAAAAACGAACGGTGAAGGCTATCCATATCCCTTATCCATCCAATACCATATTTGATTGACTGACCATTTGCAAGTTTGTAAGGTGTCCACATTTTCTTTACAGATGATTTCCACAGCAGATCATGATTAAGTAACGATTTCGCCATTTTTACCAGGTCATACGGGGTAGAAAGAAAGCCACCGCCTCCCCATTTGTTAGAATTATCGACAACAATTCCACTAACGACGTTGCCGTCTTTTTCATCATAAAATTTTGTTCTGCCAGTTACCATACTGTCATTATAATCAGGCATGGTGTTTTTTAATTCCAGCGGAATAAAGACTTCGTCTTTCATGTACTGCAGGAAATTTTTATTTGCAGCATTTTCAATGGCCGCACTAAGTAAAACATAATTATAAGTTGCGTAACTATATTTTGTACCTGGTTCAAATAATAAAGAGTCATCTTTAAAAATCGACAAGCTTTCCCTCACTGAATTATATCTTACATTACTTATAAATTCATTCTTCCGGTAATCCCTGATCCCGGATGTATGAGAGGCTAACTCGCCGATGGTAATTGGATATTTCTTTTCGGGAAAATCAGGCACGTATTTTCTGACATTGTCTTTTAGTCTTATTTTATCTTTTTCCATCAACCTCATCAGACCAACTGCCGTGAATGTTTTTGAAAGGCTCCCGATCCTGAACATCGTAGTAATGGTAACAGGTTTTTTATTTTCCAGGTCAGCATAACCAAAGCCTTCTATCCAGAGTGTTTTTCTACTGGTACTGACACAGATGGATAGCCCGGGAATTTTTTTATCATGCATTAATTTTTCAACGAGCCCTGTTGCCTTTTCAATTTCGTAGTTATAGTCAGCAGATATGTACTGAGTAATGGTCGGGCCAGTATTTTGCGACCAGGAGGAGACATGATAAAGTAGTAAAAAAAATACCAGCAGTTTTCTCATGTTGTGCGGTGGTTTAGCGCGAGAAGTTACATTTTAATGAATGACGCAATACTAAGTTAATAAACCAACCTTTATGGACCTGTTAAAATATACTAATCAACTTTATCCATTCTGAATTTGCCGCCTATGGTATAGGCCCGGTTCACACCATTGCTATCAGTATAAAAACCGGATATATCCCAGTAGCCTTTAAAGTAGACTTTTCCGAAAAGAAAATATTTCATATACAGACTGCCGTTGTATTGAATGGCCTGCGCTGGTTTTGAAGGATCGGCTTGTACATTGCCCTGGTCGTCTGACAAGATCAGGCAGGGATATATTTTTACAAAATGAAGTGTATAATTGCTGAACACTCCTTCTATGACAGCGGGTCTTAATAGAAGTTTTTTTGTGATATCATCTTCACAGGTTCCCTTTAGTATTTTATCATTCAATGTAAGGTCCATGATGAAGCCGGTAACTTTATTCCGGTAGGAAGGGGGATAGGTCTTGCCATAAGTTATCTTGCCTTTCCAGGTTCCTTCTATTGCGACTTCTGACATAACAGTGAGTGGTTTTTGAGGTATAAAGATGCGGAAAACATTCTAAAGGTATTCAACCATTCTTTAGCCAATTTTATCAGCTTTCTTATTTGCGCTATATTCGTTTTATGAAGATCGCAATCATCAATGGTCCCAATCTCAATCTTCTCGGCAAACGGGAAACTGATATCTATGGCAATATGCCATTCGAGGTTTTTTTCGATAAGCTGAAATCAAAGTACCCGCATATTCATTTTATCTATTTTCAAAGTAATGTAGAAGGAGAACTCATTGATGAGATCCAACGGGTAGGATTCGATCATGATGGTATTATCTTCAATCCTGGTGGCTATACACATACTTCAGTTGCTATAGGCGATGCTATCGCAGCTATAAAAACGCCGGTGGTAGAGGTGCATATTTCCAATGTGCATGCCCGTGAAGAGTTCCGGAAACTATCGCATGTATCTGGAAAAGCAGTAGGAAGTATTTTTGGATTAGGATTGAAAGGATACGAATTGGCAGTAGAGTATATAATCTCGAAAGAAGCGAAATAAATTATGAGTTATGAATTATGAATTATATAGCGCAATTCATAATTCTTAACTCATAATTCTTCATTCTTTACCAGCTCAGCCTGATCAATGAAACTCCCTGCCTCGGTAAATCAAAATTCAACAACGCTTTTCCATTTGTTATCGTCATCCATTCGGGAGATTCCAGTAGTTGCAACTGCCCCGATTTTTCCAATTCATTGTATTGTTCAGCAGAAACATTTTGCGGCTTACCCATCTGTTTCCATTTCTCAAATGAATTACTGAACTGCTGATCTACCCGGTAATGCTGCACCAATACTTTCTGTTTGCCAATATTATTAATCGTAAGTGCTACCGATGAGGCGGCGGCGGCCAGATCATCATCATGATAATTCCATACCATGATAGCGATCGAATTAGCATCTTTACTGGCCAGTGCCTGTATATCAGGAGTTGTTTTTACACCACTTGTAATAATATCGTTTGCTTTTAATGCATCAGCAGTCTTTACTTCTATTCGTTTGCCAGACATCATACCCAGCATCCGGAAAACATTCAATACCGGTTTGTCAACACCATGTGACGCCATTTCTCTGAAACCAGCGAACCATTCGTGGTCCTCAAATTCGAATGACCAACTAACAGCTCCCTTCAGATTTATTTTATACTGATCCATCAATTCATAGATGCGTGCAAAGGAAGCAGCTGTATAGCTGGAATACATCGTCCCATTTCTATAACCATATCGTTTATCCATTTTTTCTGAACAAGCGGCACATCCTTCGGGATCACATTCTCCAATGATAACCGGAATATTCTTTAATTGAGGAAATGAACTGACAATTTCAAAACCTTTAGCAATATCATTCAACTGTGCACCCATGTTCATTCGGATATGATCAGTCATGTATTGCGGTTGGCCCTTTGCATGAAATGCGACAAACTGTAATGGAGAACCAATTTTGCCAGTGGCGTAATTCTTTTCTTTTAAACAATGCGTCAGGAAATTTTTGAGAAATGTATAGGCTTTATCCCATCCCGGTCCTGTACTATGCGGTCCACCAATGGTACATTCGGGACAAGCTCGTTTGACAGCATCGGCGGCATAGTCATACAACATGCAATATTGCTCAAACGTTCCTTTCCAATAACCAATATTTGGTTCATTCCATACTTCCCATAGCCAGCTTGTTACTTCTTGTTTCCCATATTTTTTAATAGAATGATTGACCCATTGATAAACCAGCTCTGCCCATTTTTTAAAATCTTTCGGCGGATAGGTCCAACCAGTGAATACCGTTCCATCTTTGCTGAATGAATGTTCATAGGGGGCCGGGCCGGTAGTAAGATCCTTTGGCATGAATCCAATCTCCATTAATGGTTTGATACCTCGTTCTACATAAGTATCTACGATGCTATCGATAGTTAGCCAGTTATAGATCGGATTACCATTGGCATCTTCTTTATACGCATCTGTAAAGCCCCATTTAAGATCGGGACCCGGACTGCCGCCTTTTGAAGTAAGCAGGTTGTGTGTGCGGACAAAAACAGTGACAGGACTTAACTGAGTTAGTTCTGTCAATAATTTCTTTCCATCATTACGATAAGTATAGTTTGGTTCATCATAGCCAAAGAATGACCAGAATGGTTTCATGGTACCTGTTTCTTTAGCCGCATTTACTTCTATGCTGATGGGTTGCTGGCAAAAAGTATAAGAAGCAATAAAAACGAATAGTAAGAGGTTGGTTAGGTATTTCATGGCAATATTTACACGTAAAGAAATAGTGTGTGTTTAAAGTTACGTGATTTGGTTTCACGCAAAGACGCTAAGTTTTCGCGAAGCCGCAAAGAGATATTTATTATAGAACACCCTTGGCGTCTTTGCGAAAACTTAGCGTCTTTGCGTGGAATTAGAATTTAGTATTGCTTATAAACGCGATCTTCTTGCTGTCCGGTGACCAGCTTGGCACATTGATCGTTCCTTGCCCACCGAATACATACGCGATATTCTTAGGTACGCCACCGGCAGCCGGCATCAGGCGTATGTAAACTTTCTTATAAAATGGATGTGTTGTTGCCTCTATATCTTTTGGAAAAGAAATATACACGATCCATTTCCCATTTGGAGAAAAATGCGGGAACCAATCATTGGACTCATCAAAAGTTACTTGCTCGGGATTACTGCCATCTGGTTTCATTCGCCAGATCTTCATTGTGCCGGTACGGGTAGAATTGAAATAGATCCATTTGCCATCCGGGCTAAGTTCAGCACCATCATCGAGTGTGGTGGTATTGGTAAGCGCTGTTTCTTTTTTAGTTGAAATATCGATTGACCAGATATCCCATTGTTTATTCCGGAGACCGGTAAAGATCAATCGTTTTTTATCCAATGTCCAGCTATGCAAATAAGATGGTCCCCATTCTTCCTGTGTTACTTGTTGCGGTTTATCTGACCCTGTCATTGGTAGCACGTAAATCGTGGAGCGATTACCCAAATGATTACTGATGCCTAACATTTTTCCATCGGCAGATAATACGTGATCATTGTTAAGGTCATTTATTTCACCTGTATTTATTTTACCAATAGCGCCATTCACAAGATCATATTTGTATAACGAACCTTCAGAACTGTAAATAAGATTTTTATTATCCGGTGTCCAGTTCGGTGCCTGCAATGAATTAGGAGCTGTATGAAGAATGGTGCGATGTCCTGTAGCAATATCCATTACTTCCAGGTTGCTGCCGATATAATCAGTATAAGGTTTATAATCTTTAGCAGGAGGGATGATGATGCGGACATTGCTGAAGACAGCTTGCTCCATCACCGTATCGATATGTGAGCAGATATATAATCCAACATATACTTCCTCATTCAGTAAAACTTCTTTGGTAACTGTTTTATAATTCTCTCCGTAAGTAGCAGTAGAAAAAGTGAATGTATTTCCTGAACGTTCGAGTTCGATCTCTGTCGGATGAATAGAAGAAACAATCACCTGACCTGTTGTGTCACCATCATTCAAACGATATTGAAGCGAAGTAAGCAAAGGTTCGCCACCATGCAAAGCGCCATCGGCATAGCGTGAATCTGTTGTTAGTTTATCACGCGCCATGATACCGATCTTGCGATGACCAGCTACGCCATTACCGATAAAATGCGCAGTGGCTTTGATGATAAAATCTCCTTTGATCTTTTTCCAGGCAAATTGGAACTGGTCAAGATTGGTCCAGATGTTTTTTCCTGCGCCAGACATGGTGTAAGTCTGATTGTTTTTATTGTAAATGGTATTGCCTTTGAGTGTAGGATTGCCTACGTCTTCATGATTTTCAAATATCGCCGCTGTGGGTATCCGATAGTTATCGGATTGACTGTGAAGAACGGGCGATACAGTAAGGGCAAAAAATAGATAGATAGCAACACGAAAACGCGTTTGAAGTTGATTTTTTTTCATAACCTGGCGGGTTTTTAAGAATTAAGTGAATGTCAAACAGGATCACTTATTCTCTGCAACCGATTGTAGAGGTACTGAAGATAAGGAGGAATAGCTAAATAAAAACCAGTTTGAAATCGAACGGACGTTAGCGTACGAAATGAGAGCGAGAAACAGAGCGGGAGCGAGTATCAACCCTCGCTCCCGCTCTGTTTCTCGCTCTCATTTCGTACATCTAACATCGTACACCCTAATGCCGATAGGCTTCTCTCGCAAACCTTTCTCCCATCATTCGCTGGGACCTTGAATCAAAATGAAGTGTATCTGATTTAGGCGTGAGATCGCCGGTATGAATAATATAAAAGTGATGATCTGTAATTGCGATCTTTTCAAGATCATTGTTTACATCTGGTGAGTGCGGATTTTCTTTTTTATTTAAGAATGTTGCTAATTGCCCTGCATAGATTGGCAGATCATTTTGTTTGATAACTGCGCGCATATTTGTGAAAAGTGATTCCAGTTTTTGCTGATAATTAATATATCCTTTCACGCTCGAATTGGATTCTCCCTGGTGCCATAATATTCCTTTGATCGTTCCCTGTGCAGTAGCGGCTGTGGCCTTATTACTAAAATTGGAAAAAAGTTTTACATTCCGGTAAAGCGAATCTCCCAACCATTGTTCAACCGAACTTCCTCCAATCGCACAAGGCACTAATCCGATCGTGATGTCTTTACCATACAAAGAGGATAATTTTTTTCCAAAAGATAAACCGCAATCCAACCCGGTGCGACCAGGTTCATAATAATGCAACGGTTCTTTAGCATGCACCCACACATTATTTTTATTCAACACTAATACGTTCGGCGATGAAACAGTATCTGAAGGTTGAACAAAACCACGCCCTGCCATATTCGATTGACCGGCCATGATAAAAATATAGAACTTGTCTTTCTGCGGAAGTGTATTTACTTTTTCTTCTGTTACCGGAAAATGATTTGATTGATCTTCGATTATTTTCTTTGGGGCGGTGCAGGAAAGAAATAAGAACAGGCAAGCAATATATTTTTTCATAACTCTCATTATTTGTGTATGATGCCGGTGTACGCTGTACGCCAGTCTGAGAACTTCGGATCATTCCATTATTAGATTGGCGTACATCGTACATC
>JBDTPD010000119.1:0-9042 GCA_039932855.1 Chitinophagaceae bacterium
ACCGCACAGGAACAGTTTATACATTATATGGCTGATACGCCACAGTTTAAAAATGTGATTACTAAAGAAAGCACTTCGAATAAAATGAACGACGGTAGACTGATTGAATTTATGGCAGAACAATTCAATTGAGTGTTTGTGTGTTTCGATTCAAAAGCCCCGGCGCAAGCCGGGGCTTTGATTATATATTTATGCCGGGCATTACTTTTTATATGCCAGTAACCGCAAGGCATTAAATACAACCACGATCGTTGATCCTTCATGTCCGATCACGGCCGGCCCCATCGATGCATAACCAAATAAGGTCAATGGTATTAGTAATACCACCATTCCTAAACTAATAATGAGGTTTTGTTTGATAATATTATGTGCCTTCCTGCTCAATCCGATCGCAAAAGGAAGATTACTTAATTGATCTGCCATTAAAGCGATATCGGCTGTTTCGAGTGCCACATCTGAACCAGCAGCGCCCATAGCAATCCCAACGGTGCTCTTTGCCATCGCTGGTGCATCATTTACTCCATCACCAACCATCGCTACCTGCTTTTCACTGGCCTTTAATTTATCGATAGCGGCTACTTTTTGTTCAGGTAATAAATTACCCCACGCATCAGTGATCCCTATTTCTTTGGCAATCGCTTCCGCTACTTTCTGATTGTCACCCGTAAGCATAACCATTTTCCGTATACCGATCTTCTGCAGTTTTGCTAATGTCTCTTTTGCATCAGCCCGTGCTACATCCATTAAAGTAATGATGCCGATATACTGATCATTCTGCTGAACGATCATTGTAGTGTTACCTGTTGACTCCAATTCTTCTGTCTTTGTTTTAATATCAGCAGGCAGTTGTTTACTTTTTTCAATAAACAATTCTTTATTGCCAATATGAATAACAGAGCCTTCATACTCAGACCTTACCCCTCTCCCATTGATGGCTTCTACTTTTGCAACGGCTGCTACATCTTTCTTTAATTTATCTATACCGCCTTTTACGATCGCTTTGGCTAATGGATGATCACTGAGTTTCTCTACCGCAATGATAATCGACAATAACTTTTCTTCACTCGTTCCATTCAATGGATATACTCCTGTAAGTTTTGGTTTTCCTTCGGTAAGTGTTCCTGTTTTATCAAAAGCAATAGCGGTTAATGATCCCAGTTCTTCCAATGGCTTTCCGCCTTTTATTAATACACCGCCCCTGGCTGCTCTCGCCACTCCACTCAATACCGCACTTGGCGTTGAGATTGCCAATGCGCAGGGACTTGCTGCTACCAATACCGCCATAGCCCGATAGAAACTCTGGCTGAATGTTTCATCGATCACTAAGAATGCAAATAATAACAGCACTATTAAAATGAGTACCGCTGGCACATAATACTTCTCTAATTTATCTGTGAAGTTTTGCGTAGCTGATTTTTGTGTCTGCGCCTCGTTTACCATTTTCACCAAGCGCGCAATGGTAGAATCCGCAGCTACCTTACTCACTTTTATTTCCAGCGCCTGACCACCATTGATAGAACCGGCGAACACTTTGTATTTAGCATCCAGTTGATCCACTTTGCTGATATCGGTATTCGCATCAATGGAAGTCTTGTCAACCGGGATGCTTTCCCCGGTAATCGGCGCCTGGTTCACACTGCTGTTGCCATTGACAACAATACCATCAGCGGCTATTTTAGAATTTGGTCTGATGACGATGATATCACCCATCTTCAATTCTTCAATCTTCACTTCAGTTACATCGTTTCCTTTTTTTAACAACGCCGTCTTTGGCGCAAGCGCAGCTAAGGCTGCAATGGATTTCTTTGCTTTCGCCATGGCATAATGCTCGAGTGAATGACCAAGACTGAATAAGAATAACAACAAGGAACCTTCCGCCCATTGTCCCAATGCTGCGGCGCCAACAGCTGCAACAAGCATCAGGAAATCAATTTCAAATTCTCCTTTGCTGATTCCTTCGATGGCTTCTTTGGTGGTATAAAAACCTCCAAATAAATAAGCACCGATATAACAACCAAGCGGTACAAAGGAAGACATACCATCGATAAATGACAATCCGAATCCTGTTGCTAAAAATACACCGCACACGATCGCAAAGATGAGTTCTGTTTTTTCTCCGAAAATACCTCCATGCGAATGCTGATGATCGTGACCTGCATGATCATGGTCACTGTCATCTTCATGTTTATGGTCATCATGAGTGTCATGTTCATGGTCATGATGTTTAACATTGACAAGCGCAGGTGATACAATGTTGATCCCTTCTTTATTTAATTCCTTATAAATTTTTTCTGGTTCAATAGTGTGATGATCGTATTCAAGTTTGATCCATCCTGCAGCAGAGGCTGATGCGGATAAAATACCTTTTGTTTCTTCCAATCCCAATTCAATCACACGCGCATGTCTTACATGACGAATACCTTTTACTTCCAATAGCAAGTGACCGTATCGCTCAGTAATATCTGCACCAGCTTGTTTGGCGAGGTTCTCTATCTGCTCTATAGAAATTTGTTCGGGATCGTAGTGAAAACAAAACTGCGCCTTTGAAGAATCTGTTTCAGGAACGATGTGCACTTTCTCGATGCCTCGTTTGGTTTCCATAGCGGCGATAATGCGTCTGACGCAAGCATCTTTTTCATCCGGAACATCCGGGAGGACGATATCGAGGTCTATTCGTGTTTTTTGCATATCAATAGTTGAATTTCTGTAGTCAAATAATAAGCCAACGACCCCGAAACAAATTATTAACGGCTTTTTTGGAAAAATATCATGAAAAATAGCACAAAGAAATGGGTAAATCACAGAGACAGGCTTTTCGTATCCGGGTATTTTTAATAAATGGCGAGAAACTCATTTTTAATCGACAAATTAACCAGGAGTATAGAGGACATTAGCACAGGCAAAAGCTATGAAACTATAGTTGTACCAATAGTAGCGGCAGATTTAAAAAAAATTATCGCGAAGAATGGGTGGCGTTTTAATTGGGAAAGTGAATTTATTACGAAGGATCGGTCAGTCTATAAATTGATGACAACAGCAAATAAAGCAATTCAGGGGCTGATAAGTTTGGAAGCTATACATGATCACATTGAAATGCATCTAATCGAAACAGCTCCGCACAATTATGGAAAAAACAAAAAATATCTTGGAGCCCCAGCGAATTTGGTAGCCTATGGATGTAAAATCAGTTTCGATTCAGGCTTTGGAGGGTTTGTGAGTTTCGATGGTAAAACCTCACTAATCAATCATTATATTAAAACTTTGGGAGCTCAATTATTATCCAAAAATCGAATGTTCATTTCCGGATATTCCTTTAAAAAATTAGTAAATTTGTATTACAAGGATTACTTCAATGACAAGTAAAAAACAATACTATAAATTGGACGAAATTGGCTTTATCGGAACTCAGAAGAAGAAATCAAAAAGTCAAATTAAGAAAGAAAGTCAAATGATAACTGAATATATAGAGGCAATAAAAGCCGGTAAAGTCATTTCACTACCTCTATAAAGTAAATAATAGAAAAGATTTTTTATCAAAAAGCCGCACTGTTATGTGACTTTTTATTTGTCGCTGTCTCCACGTACCGCTTATTACAATCAGATATCTATTTCCCTATATTCTTCTAAAAAATTAGTGAATTTATATTACAAATATTTTTTCAATGACAGATAAAAAACAATACTATAAATTGGATGATATTCGCTGTATTGGCGATCAGAAGAAACTGACAAAAGCCGAGATCAAGGAAGACAACGATGTGATGGCTAAATATATAAAAGCAATAAGATCCGGCAAGCCTGTCTCATCAGTACGAAAAAAGAAATGACAAGGCTAATCATTTTATAAAAGGCTGCTCGATTGAGCGGCCTTTTTACTTACGAATCCCGTGGTGTACGCAGAGGTGAGCGTCTTCACACTGTGATTAGTGTCCTCACTCACCACATTATTTATACTTTCGGCACGATCCTTTCCTACCCATATTATGGCCATCAAACGCGGACATATATTCATAGGAACCAGTAACGTCGTTGTACCCGGCAATAAAACAACTTTCCCGCCAGCCTTTCAATCCACCAGCCGGCTTCATTATTACAGCCATTTATTCAACACCGTTGAGATCAACAGCTCATTTTATAAAACGCCTTTGTTTTCTACCTATGAAAAATGGTCGCGTGATGTGCCGGATGATTTTAGATTTTCCATTAAACTCAGTAAGGAGATCACGCATGTTAAAGAACTGAAGAGTGATCTTGCCCTGATGGATAAGTTTATGCAAACGGCAAAAGGTATTGGAATAAAGAAAGGATGTTTACTGATCCAGTTTCCCGGCAAGATCACATTGGACTATTTTGAACGGGTAGAACAAATCATGCAAGAGCTACATCAATATGATGAGGCCAATGAATGGCGGAAAGCAGTTGAGTTCAGGAATAACAGTTGGTACACCGGAGAGGCATGGGAACTACTGGATGAGTTTAATGCAGCAATGGTATTGCATGATATACCTAAATCAAAAATGATGGATGTACGGGGAAAAGCAAACTTTATTTATATCCGCTTCCACGGACCTAAAGGGGATTACCGCGATTCGTATACTGATCAATTCTTAAAAGATCGTGCAGATGAATTTAAGGAATGGACAAAAGAAGGGAAGGACGTGTATGCGTATTTTAATAATACTATTGGCAGCGCTTTTGAGAATGTGATGAAGTTGAAAGAATTTTTACCCCCCAGCCCCTAAAGGGGAGTAAAGAGACTTTCTTTTGTTAGATATTTTTATAATACTGCTTCTTAGCTCCCCTTTAGGGGCTGAGGGTGTTCGTGATTACCTTCGTTGCCTTCTTTATTAGTGGGCGGATTACCCGTTCTTTTTTCTTTATCAGAAACTTTTGTACCCTTATTATAATCAGGATCCTGTTCACTACCCTGGTTAAATGCGCCACTTCCGGCGTTCAGATCTTTTTTATGAGTAATGCCTCCTGATTGTTTGTTGTCTTTTTTATTTTGATTTTTATCCATAAATTTTTATAAAACATAAATCAAAAAAGAGGCCGCTTATATCTTTTTATTGGGGAACATATTACCCATTCAGAATTTTATTTAAATAGAATCAGGATTAAATGTCATTGGACACAGAGAGCCACGGAGAAGGCACAGAGACCCACAGAGATTTACTGCCGACTGCCAACTGTACCTCTGTGGTTCTCTGTGCCTTCTCCGTGGCTCTCTGTGTCCAATTTTTTATGAATATTTTTTCCAAATACTAATCAACGCATCTTCTTTACCAGCCAACGGACCTGTAAGCGGCAATGGTGTATTTGCGATATTCTTATCCACTACCGGTCTTTCTTCTGGTTTGCCATAGTTCATATCATACTCTTTTCCTTCAGGATATCCACCAATGCAGATCACATCTTTTTCCTTGCCCTCATTCCTATGTGCCACACCTGCAGGGATAACAAGCAGATCTCCTTTCTTCAGGGTGATGCGTACACCGTTCTCTCCGCCCAACAACAGGACCGTGCGACCTTTAATTACTCCCATTGCTTCATGTGTATTGCTATGATAATGATTATAGGTGTAAATACCGGACTCCCAGTTATTCGTCCAGTCATGTTCGGTAAATAATTTCTTTATAGAATGCGCGGGAAACAAGGTAGGAATATCCAGCACCTGCTCATAATACAATACCGGCAATTTATTGTTCGGAAAAGCGCCGGTATCTTTTAAAAAATATTCTTTCGGTTGGACCATGTTTAGCATAGTCAAAAGCTGTTCCAAGCTTTACAAATTCGCTGGTAGAAGTAAAATTTAGAATTATGAGTTATGAATTATGAATAGGACGCCCATTCATAATTCATAACTCACAATTCTAAATTGCATCTATTGCTCATACTAAAACTTTATGGGAGGCGGAGATTTATTTCGATTTTACCAGGCTACGGCCCAGTACCAATATTTTCAGACTTTTTCTTTTCAATGATATATGTGCACGTTTCTTTTCATGACCCATTGTATCATGCGTGTAACGTTTGATCAGATCTCTATAAGAAACCACACCGATCACCGACGACTTCGGTCCGCGTGAAATAACCGGTAATATATCTGTATTATCAGTTGACATACGTTCCATGGCTTCACGCAACGTATTATCAGGATAAATAAAACTATCCCTGTTAATGATCAACCGGCTGATCGGCTTCTCTGGCGCTTCTGCCGTATTGAATACATCGATCACATTGATAATACCTTTATACTGCTCCTGGTTATTGACCACTACAAAATGATTATCACCCTGACCAGCTCCTTTCTTCATTCTTGTTTTTAATTCATCAATGGCCATCTCTTCATTCAGCAATATTTTATTATCAGGAATTGCTTCACTGACAGGAATCTTCTTCAGCATATCGGGTTCAAAAGAAGTAGGCGTTTTTACACCACGGCGAACTATTTTTTCTGTCATGATCGTATTTTTCATCAACAGAAAAGAAACAATATAAGAAGAGGTACAGGCAGCGAGTAATGGCAACAATGCATTTGCCTGCGATGTTGTTTCCATAGCAAAGACGATGGAAGTAAGTAATGCTCTTGATGCACCAGAAAACATAGCTGACATACCAATCAATGCGGCAAGACTGATAGATACGTCCAACTCAGGAAATAATGATTGCATGGCATAACCGCCCAATGCACCACAAGCGCCACCGATGGTTAATAAAGGTGCAAGTGTACCACCTGATGTTCCACTACCTAATGCCAATGCCCATGATAGAAATTTTAACAGGCATAATGAAATAACTAATTTCAGCGGAGCATTTCCAGATAATAATTGAGCAATATTATCATAGCCCACTCCGAGCGTATGCGGAGCGAAGTAACCAATTACACCAACACAAAGGCCGCCAATGGCGGGCCACCACATCCAATGAATCGGAAGCTTTTCAAAACAATCTTCTATCCAGTAAACAGACTTGGTTACCAACACTGATAAAACGCCAATGATAAGACCAATAACACTATACCCAAGCAACGCATAATTACTGGGAGATTGAATAACGGTTGCCATTGCAAACACCGGCCCCTTCTCAAATAAAAAATGATGACCAGCAGCGCCCGTGATACAGGCAATAGCAACGGGAATAATCGATCGTGGTGAAAATTCAAATAATAATAATTCAATGGCGAGGAAGATAGCAGCGATCGGACTACCGAATATCGCTGACATACCAGCCGTTGCGCCAACAGCAAGTAATACTTTTCGTTCGCTATGCGTGATACGAAGCACTTGCCCTATGGTAGATCCCAACGCACCACCTGTAGCGATAATAGGACCTTCTGCACCGAAAGGACCACCGGTACCAATAGCAATAGCGGAAGCCAATGGTTTAAGGTAAGTGACCGTTGGTTTTATACGACTCTTATTTACCAGTATCTGTTCCATTGCTTCAGGTATACCATGTCCGCGAATGGCTTTTGATCCATACAGCGCCATAAAGCCAACTATGATACCACCAATGACAGGAATGAAGATGACCAGCCAGCCAAGTTCATTACCAGCAGGACTGGTATTAGCAGCAGAAAGATGGCCATAGAAAAAAAGATTGGTAACGACACTGATCAGCCATACCAATAGCCGCGCGATAAAACTTACTGCAATGGCTATAAGAAATGAATACCAGGCAATGCGGATGACGCGCCTGTTGTCGGTTCGTTGACGGGTAACTAAATTCTGATCGGCCAGGTTATCGGCCAATGAAACGGATATCGGAATTCCGTTTCTCAAACTTTTATCAGCACTCATGTGCGGGTACGGTTTAATTAAATGATCGGATTCTTTTTAGTAGCGAGATAAGGAATCAAAAAAGTAGCCAGCACACCACAGATCATCGCGACACCAAACAACTCCCAATGAAATTCGTTATTTTGAACAGGATTATCTGTACGATGTACACGCAGAGAAAAACGCAGGCTAAGAATAGTGAGAATGAGCGATACAATGATATATGGAACAACAGGACGTTTAATATACCGGTCAAACACTGCATAGACTGCTCCCGCAGCTGTAAGAATGAGGACCACGGCAAAGATGATAGTGGATACATTAATAATTGGCGTTAATGTAAACCCTGTAGACTCGCGAAAGAAGATATTAAATATGAGGGCAAGAAGAGCAGCGACAAAGCCAGCAAATACACCAGCCATGAGAGGCTTATAAACCTGGGGATGAAAAGAATGATGTTGCATAGTATAAATGATTAAAAACAGTACAAAAGTATGATTTAAATCATACTTTATAAGATAAATATACTAATTCACTGATTTTTATATAGTATAGCCAATATTTTTATCCATAAAATGATCGATAATGACTGAAAAGGGCCGTATTGCCTGTGATCTGCAACGTTGCTTTTTGTGCCGCAATAGTTTGCCTGGCTGGATACAGGCGATTGCTGCCAATAAAAAAAATATCCGTTTCAGAAAGGGACAACTCATCGTTGAAGAAGGTCAGCCAGTAAATGGCATCTACTTTATGTATGAAGGCATTGTAAAAGTGCACAAGAAATGGGGCGCAGAACGCGAGCTGATCATTCACTTTGCAAAGACCGGTGATATTGTTGGTTATCGTGGATTGAGTGATGAAAAGAAATTCCCCGTATCAGTGACGGCACTGGAAGCAGTGACCATGTGTTTTGTTGAATTAGATTTTTTTGAAACAACATTAGGTGTCAATCATCAATTGACCTATCAATTGATGAAGTTGTATGCCAACGAATTACTGGAAGCCGAAGAACGTATGCGCAATCTTGCTCTTATGGATGTGAAGGGTCGATTATGTGATACCTTATTGACTTTGCAAAAGCGTTTCGGCAAAACAAAAGCAGGTTACATCAATCTTTTAATAAGCCGGCAGGATATGGCCTCCTATACCGGTACTACTTACGAAACATTGTTCCGGACGATGGCATTATTAGAAAAAGAAAAGCTGATCCATGTAAACGGTAAAAAGATATCCATTCTGAAACCAGCGAAATTGATGCAGT
>JBDTPD010000120.1:0-9036 GCA_039932855.1 Chitinophagaceae bacterium
ATAATCCATAGCGGTGAGCCGGGCCAAAACGTGAGTTACCATCGCCACGTACGCCTGCGTTAAACAAATATTTATCCTTGAAACTATATTGTCCATTTATCAATAATCCTACGCTTCGTGTTTGTGCCTCTGCTGATACCAGTTTTGATTCTGCATTGATAGTGCGTGAAGGCGTTGAAGGGTCCTGTAATATAGAAGAAGCCGTATTTGACGTCAGCACTTCCTGTGATACTACTTTATTATCGTATGTATTCAGGGAAATGAAAGAAATAAGTTCGTGATTGGGGTTCCTGATGTGTGGTGTATAAACAAGATTTGTTTTTGTTTGTACATTGAATACATCGAGATCGCCATTGTAAGCGCGGTTAACAGAAGGTTCGGTACTAGGGCGACCAGTAGCGGTTTGTGGTAAGAATGTTTTGCTGCTGGTATTATTAATATCAAACTGGATATCGAATGTTGCCAGCAACACAGATTTTTTCAGTTCGTATTGCAGGTTGAAGTGTGGCGTGACACGTTGCGTAAGAATAGTATTCTTTGCATTATTCGCCATCGCTACCGGGTTCACGGTACCGAGGATATTATTTTTGCTATCAAGTCCCTGGTAGAATCCCTGGATATTACCGGCAGGTGAAAAGAAGTTGCCGGTAGATTGTCCATACTCATCATATTCATAAATGCTCATGTTAGGCATCTTACGATAAGCGATGTCACGCAGATTTTCGGCAAAATTTCTGTTGTTTTTGGTATAGGAAAAAGAAAGATCAGAACGGAAGTGAATACGTTGTGATACATCATAATCTAAATTGATCCGTGTATTGATCCGATCAAGAGAAGTACCGATAGTAGTACCCCGTTGATTGAAATAGCCGAGTGATGCGAAATATTTTGCTTTTTCTCCTCCCCCATTCATGGATACATTATGATCCTGTGTCCAACCAGTCTGGGTAATAGCACCTATCCAATCGGTATTGTTACCATAATTATAATACCAGTAAGGATCGTTTGGATCGTATTGAAATTCTTTTACTGTCTGCGTGTTCAATGGCGTACCGGTTGCATTCATGTATGCTTCGGGGATCAATGTAGAATACTGGTCACCATTCAGCATCGGAATAGCTTCCGGTTGCTTCATGATCGAGCCTTTGAATGTATAAGTGATCGTTGGCTTTCCTACTGCTCCGCGTTTAGTAGAAATAACAATAACGCCATTCGCTGCGCGCGAACCCCAGATTGCAGTAGCGGCTGCATCTTTTAAAATGGTAATGTCGCGAATATCGGAAGGTGCAATATTTAATAAAGAGGCATAGCCCAATTCATCTGCCGAACCGAAATTAAAATCGGAAGGTATCTGTGTTTCATAAGGCATTCCGTCTACGACGATCAATGGATCATTGGAAGAATTGATAGACGACGTACCACGAATACGAATTTGCATACCAGCGCCTGGATCACCTGAACTGGCTGTGATATCTACACCGGGTAACCGACCCTGCAATGCCTGATCGATTGAAGCGGCCTGCATTTCTTCCAATTCCTTTGCATTGATACGTACCTGTGCCGTGGTAAGATTTTTTTCGGGAATAGCGATCATTCCATTGTCCACTTTTCTTGATGAGACAATAACCACATCACCAAGATCTTTTAAGGAAGACTCAAGCGCCACATTGAAAACCGTTTTTGAATCGATACTCATATCAGTTGATTTATGACTGATATGCGAAAAAGTAAGTTTGTGTTTGGTACTGCTTACTTTCAAAGAAAAATTCCCTTCGATATCTGTTTTGGTTGCTTTGATGGTACGACCATCGTCATCTATTTCGGCAACCGTAACGCCTACCACAGGATTTTTTTCCTTATCTGTTACTTTACCTTGTACAACTGTACCCGATTGTGCATACAGTTTACAGGTCAGTAGTAAGAGAATGCTCAAACACCCAGCTAATTTTATAAGATTTCTTTTCATGACAACTTGGAATTCATTTGTGAGAATGTTGTTGTACGTTAATTATACTTTAAATAGTTATCGATGAGATGAATCACCGTTCTATTGGACAATTGGTTACTCTGCGCTTCTATTAAATGCGCCTTACGATTATAAGCATCACTCAGTTCAAATACACCAGCGGGATAGGTGATCGTTACTTTTATCGCATCGCCACCGGAATTTTTTAACAGCGTGGCAAATGAGCCAATATCTTTCCCATCATTGATCACTGATCGTTTATCCAATACGTGGTATTGCATAAATTTTTCTACCAATAATTTATCAGCGGTAGTAGAAGGAGTAAAATTTGGCGTTGCTGCCGTTCCGGGTAACAATCCATCGGTGATGGCTTGCCTGATGGCATTATTGTTTGGAGCAAAAATGGTATAGAACGCTCCGCCTGCTACTCCAAGAATAGTAAAGTTTGCCGGGTCGTATGCAGTTGAGTTCTTCAGATAGTTCCAAAAGAGATTATATTCAGATGCTGCCGGCGTTCCCAGTATTTCTAAATGTTTACCAAGAGGCGTATAGGTGAAGTATAAAAGGTTGTTTAGGTAAACAACGCGACCATTGCGTGTGTTCTTGATGCTATCGATCGTCACGGTAAGATTTCTATCCTTTGTACCGGCAGTGATGATCTGGTTGCCGTCGTATTTGATGTACTCACCGCCATAGGTGCCGATAATTCCTTTGAAACCAGGTGTACCTAAATTATCCAATTCGCCATGCGGTGTTTCTACCACCATGCTATTTAACATGCGCAAAAGATTCAGTCGGTTGGAATCATTGGTGGTCGTTAAGTATGTCCATGAATTACCACCGGAATTATAGCTATATCCCTGTGCAGTCAATACCGGATCAGGCATCATGAACATGGTAAAATTTGCATTGCGGGTAGTAACAATATTCCTGAGTTCTACGTCCAGCAATCTTGTCATCATACTGAATCGCGGATTGAGATAAGCTTTTCCATAAACGGTAGAGAATACATTCGGAACGTTTACTTTATTGGAACCATAGAAGATGCCGTTGCTCAACACTTTTTTATCGACGATATCTGTTTGTGCATTTGAATAAGATGGTTCGCCAAGAAAATTAAAACTGGAGGCAAATTTTCCGGGCCACACTGTGCTTTGCCACATATGCGCATTCAATAAGTCTGAAATAACATTCAATGGCAATGCATTTACAGTACCATATCCTTCTTTTAATAAACTATCCATGTATTTCAAAAGGGAATCATTTCGCGGGGCGATCATTGTCCATCCGTTCTGCTGGCCATCATTATCCTGTGTCTTCAGATAATTCTCATTATTAGGTGAGAATGCGAGAAGGTTGGAATACACTTTTACATATACATTATCCGAGTTACCGGTCAATACCTGGTAACGATGGGTAGCGTCTGTATTAGGAATAAACTGGACGAGGTATTTATCAAATAATTTTTTAAACTCGCTGAAATCAGGTTTTGTGCGGAGATATTCATCAAAATTCTGCAAAGGTGTCACTACTTTATCAATGATGTAGATCACACCATTCTCTGCAGCGATATTAGCCTGGGTTACTTTTGCGTTGCCAATATTTAATCCACCGAAAGTAGTGCCTGGAAAAAAATATGTATAATCTGTAGCTGTCAATCCTTTTGCAGCCATGAATTCATTGGTGAAATAGGGGATGTATTTATTATTGTTATCAGCGGATACATAGTAAGTGATACCTCCGGCATTGTTACGGTTGGAAGCAATAGCCGTTAATATCTGTCCGTTGGCAGCCGTGTCTTTATAAAAACCGGAGTAATAAGCGGTACGTCTTTTAAATGCCGCATCGGGTATCCACCCAATGTTAGATTGATAATCATCGAGACGATCGCGTTCGAAGCCGTTAAAAACTAATAAATACTGAACGACACTTTGCGCGGTTGCGTCATCGATTGCGCTGATACCGCTGATGTTTCTGCTTTGGAGGTATGCATTAAATGCAGCATCGTGTTCAAAGGCAGAATCTGTTGGAGCAAATAATGTCCAGTAGCCGGCAGCGCTTAATGTTTGTTTATATCCTGCTTTATCAATAAGTGATAGAAAGGTTTTAAAATTTCCTCTCGTATCAAGTTGCTGATAAATAGCCGGCGCTAATGAAGGTGGCCGTTCATAATAATCATTAAATTTTTTCTTGCAGGAAAACAGGAAAGCCGTAACCGCGATAAGTAACGCAATTCGTTTGGTGCTAGTGATCATGGTATGACAAGCGAATTTTAAATGAACGCTTTTTATTAATGATGTCGCCTGTACAATTGAAAAGAAGAACTGATGCAGTAAATGAAAACAGCAGCAGGATTTTTAATTAAAAATCTGTTGAAACTGGACAAAAAAGGGGATTGGCAGTAAGGAAGGAAGAGAAGTATCTTCTTCATACAGCAATTTAGTTTGGTTTCAGCAATCTTATTTAGCAATCGCAAGGCTTGGGTGTGAACCCGTCCTCAACACAATAAATGTATAAGATTTAGATGCAGCAACCATCCTGACGCGTCCTGAGAAATAACACGGATTTATGGATAAAAAAGATTTCGCTAATTTTCTTCATCCATCATTAAATGACTGATCATATGTACATAAGATGACATATAGATTTCATATAATAAAAAAGACAAATCTTTGAATCCGATAGCTATCGGATCCTTATTATCCGTGCCATCCGTGTTCAAAAGAAATGGCGACCCCGAGTGGGCCGCCATCTGACTCTGCGATTGCTCTGCTTGTGTATGAGAAAGTTTAAAAAAAATTACTTATAAGAATGGCGGGCGTAGACACGTCCGCCATTTGACTTTCTAACTGCTTGCTATGTGAGAAACATTTGTCTGAACTGAGAGCTATATAATTCTGAATTCATAATTATATACTCCCGGTTCAGATATCTTTAATACCCAGGATTCTGATAAGCCGCTTGCGCTGCCGCATCCAACGGACGTCCATTCTCATCAGTCAGCTGTATCAGGTAAGCATTGGGCCATGGACGGAACGTATAAGCTCTTTTCATTTGTCCCTTACCATTTCCATCCTGTCCATTACCATTATCAGTATTGGCAGCGATTGGCCAGAGGCCCGCTTTATCAGACGCCATTTGATTTAAATATTCAATGCGGTCATAGAGGATACCAGCATTATGCTGATCTTCCCAGGCCAGGCCCTCTGATAAAAACTCGCGTGCTTTTTCATTATAAATAAACTGGATGAACATCTCATCCTTTGATACAGCCGAAGGAATGTATCCTTCTGCTATTGCTTCAGGAGTAGCAGGAGTAAATATATTTTCAGTGATCACGATCTTGCTGTATGAAGTACCATTAGCAGGATAAGGCGCTGTTTTTTCACCAGCTGTTAACGCAGCCGCCTGTGGCTCCCAATCAACCATTGCCCTGGTACGTGACTCACCGGATTTGAATGCAGCACGCTGACGCAATACATTGATATCAGCAACAGCTAATGCATACTGTCCTTTACGGCCATATGCTTCTGCCCTGATCAAATATGTTTCTGCCAAACGCATCAGGATCGCATCACGTGTTCCTGATTCACTGTTGAAGTTTGCTTCATCGGCACTTCCACCTCTTGTTGGATCAACATATTTCTTTGAAGAAAGATAAATGTTTCTTCTTGTTGTAGCGAGACCCATATTCGTTCCATCAATATATTCTCTGTAATAGAGTTTACCGGAAGCAGATTTGATCCAGCGAACCAATACCTGGTAAGGTTGACTCATTGCTTTTGCTGAATCGATTGCTTCAGATGGCTGGTTCTCTACATAAATAAGAGCACGCTGTCCATTGAGAATTCTTTTTGCGCCAGCTGTTACTGCAGGTTCAGTCGGTGGTTTGTTTGCATTCCACCAAGCAGCAGCAGCAGCATCCCATGTATAAGAAGTAGTGGCACCATTCGCTACATATTCGTACGCGAATGTTTTTAAATAACGTGAGTCATTTACTTTATCATGGAAATTATCATACGCCCAGTCAGTTGGTTTGTAGGTAGAAAACGGACGACCATAAGCCATCGATCTTGTTACACCCGTCAGGTTGGTATAGTCACCGGTGTGATAGTTGCAGGAACGATTACCACCGAAACGTCCATCGACTGTGATATTAACATCGAACTGCGCTGACCATAATACTTCACCGCTTGGATTAGATTCTGACAGTGGCGGAGTAAATAATGAAGAATAGTCAGCCGCTAAACCAGCAGCTCCACCTTTACCAACGATCACTTCTGTTGCAATGCTGATCACTGAATCAAGATCCGTTGCTACATTTCCTTTGAACAACATTTTCAAAGATGGTTCAGCGCTGTTTTGAAAAGTAGCTCCCTGTGCACGGTTCAGGTAAAGCTTGGCAAGAAAATGTCCCGCTGCCCATTTTGTCAAACGTCCGCGATCAGTAACAGTCGGTGGTAGATTTTCATATGCATAACGTGTATCACCAATGATCTGTTTATAAATATCTTCCATCTTTGCTTTCGGAAAATTATAGATACCATTATCCTCACGTTTTGGTGTAAGCAACAACGGCACATCTCCCAGTTGATTAGTGATAAGATAGTAGGCCCATGCACGAAGCATTAATATTTCTGCTCTTCTTGTTTTACGATAGGTGTCATCTGTACCAAAACGACCTGGCTTGATATTATCGATAATGTCAAGTGCAATGTTACAGTTGTTGATATGCGGGTAAACACCCATTGGCGCATAGTTGGAGTTAGCAGCACCCAGATAGTTGTTTACATTTTGCGCAGCGATTGTACTTACGTTATTTCCATAAGCAGCACTGTTGTACCTGGCAAATGCGGCATCACCATGCATATAGGCATCAGTTTCCGGCTCTATCAATTTGGTACCATTACCATCCCACTCATGTTTTACGCGTGCGATCACATATAATCCATTGATCAGCGCGTTCAACCCATTTTCGTCTTTATAATAATCCTGGGTTAGACTGGATACCTGCTTTTCCTCCAGGAATTTTTTACATGAATCCATGCTTCCGATACCTATGAGTAACAGGACCGGAACCAGTATATATTTCTTTACAATCTGTTTCATAAAATTTTTAGTTTTTATTATTAAAAACTGGCCCGAAGGCTAAACACAAAACTTTGCGGAAGAATAGTATTATTGTTTGTTCCACCAAGTGGATTTGTATTACTGGAAGCAATGCTCCAGTTAGTATCATCATCCGGATTGATTCCCCATTTCACTACACCGGGTCCGAAGATGAATGGATTGATGACCTGGAAGTTAAGCACCACGCTATTCACTGTATATTTTGACAATAATGTCTTGGGCAAATTATAGGACAGTGAAATGTTTCTGACTGCGCCAAACGATCCATTGTTGTATTGCATGGCAGCAGTGATATTTTCTACGTTACCGGAATTCGGCATTGGCCAGCGACCACTGGTATTGTTAAATGCCCAAAGATCGTTTTCTACACGACCATTTGGATTCACACCACCATACGAGTTAGGATAGCCCCCGAAATAAGTTTGTCCCCAACGGAAATAAATAAAACTATTTAATGACCAGTTCTTATAACGGAACGTAGTAGTGAAACCACCTGTCCATTTTGGTCTTGGTGTTCCCAACACTACAAAATCAGAAGCATTGATCTTATGATCACCATTCTGATCAACCACTTTTACAGTACCGGGATAGAATTTATGTCCATTAGCATTGAACAACGCCATCTCTGCAATATCTTTTGGATCAGATCCCCAGACACCTGCATTTTGATAATTATAAAAAACCTGGATCGGTTTACCTATGAAATATCCGCTGGCAACCATATCCTGTTTGCCATTGAGCAATTCAACGATCTCTTCTTTGTTTACTGACCAGTTGATGTCAGTTGACCAACTGAAATCTTTTTTCTCAATATTGACAGTAGAAAGACTTAGTTCTATACCACGGTTTCTTGTTTTACCAATATTTTCAATCTTCGACACATACCCAAGTACAGCAGGCAATGTTTTTGGCATCAACAGATCAGATGTGTTTTGCTGATACACTTCAAATGTTCCGCTGATCCTGCTTTTTAATAGGGAGAAGTCAAGACCGAGATTTGTTTCTGCTGTTTGTTCCCATTTCAGATCAGGATTCTGTACTGTCTGTGGAAGAAATCCGATTGCCGCAGCACTTCCAAATACATAAGGGTTACGACTGAGCGGACCAGATGTTGTATAAGGAGCTACAGAAGAACTACCCACTACACCATAACCAAGACGTAGTTTCAATTCGCTGAGCCAGCTAATATTTTGTAAAAATTTTTCTTGCTGCATTTTCCAGGCAATGGCTGCTGACGGAAAGAAATCCCACTTGTGTCCGGGAGCCAGTACAGAAGCACCATCATAACGACCGGAAGCAGTAAAGAGATACTTATCCATCAGGCTATAGTTCACACGGCCCATGAATGAAGAAAGTGTATTCTGCGTAAACCCTGTACCATAACCACCGGCTGCACCAACTGTATTAGATGCAAGATCATACCATAAACTCAATGGATTGATGTTTCCTGATACACTGGTAGAGGTACTTTCTTTTCTCGAACGCTGAGATGATTGAAGAACAGTAACACCCAGTTTATGAATCTTGGCAAAAGTTTTATCAAAGAATAATAAGTTCTCTACAACCCATGAACTATTTTCTTCTGTTGCATATCCTGCAGTGTTTGGTTTGTTGGTCAAATGACTTGTTGCATTCGGGCCTGTCCATGAACCTGAACGGAACTGACGATACTGCGCACCGAAGTTTACCCGGTATCTTAACCACGGTGTAAATTTAATTTCACTGTATACACTTGCCAATACTGCAGTGGTTCTTCTTTCATTAAAGGATTGATCGATATCGATCAATGGGTTCCATAAAGAAAGGTTACCACCCGGATTCTTAATAGCAAACCCGGCTGAATCATTAGGGAATGCATAAGGGAACTGATCGGAAGCTCTTGAGTAAAGATCTTTTGAACCGGTATTCGATGTATTAGGTCCTTGTATACCAAAATTCTG
>JBDTPD010000121.1:0-8991 GCA_039932855.1 Chitinophagaceae bacterium
ACTTCCCGGCAAACTTACTGGAATGAAGTTTTAAATATGATTGGATAAAATAGAAGTGCTCGCAGCCTATGAACGATTTTTGACACAGAGAGCCACAAAGAAGCCCAGAGAATCGCAGAGATCAGTAAACGATAGGGAACTGAAAGAACTCTGAGAAACTCCGGGCTTCTTTGTGGCTCTCTGTGTCTAAAATCAATTATAAGCTGAAGTCTGCACTACAACTCAAAAAAAAGTTGCTTAAATATTTGCGTAGTCAAATAGCTACGCATATATTTGTAGTCAAATGACTACACAATGAATCTAAGAAGAGACGTATTCCAGGCTATAGCTGATCCCACCAGGAGAGCGATACTCCTGCTGGTTGCTTCGCAATCTATGACAGCGGGTGCTATTGCGGCCAACTTTGATACGGCCCGACCCACAGTTTCAAAACATTTACAAATACTCACCGAGTGCGAATTGCTTAAACAGGAGCAAAACGGCCGTGAGGTACATTATCATTTTAACCCTAAAAAAATGAAAGAAGTAGCAGACTTTATTGAACCATTCCGCCAGATGTGGGATGACAGGTTTAATAAATTAGAAAGTATCATGAAGAAATACAAATCAAAAAAATAAAATCATTATGGAACTAAAAACACAGATCAATGCCGAAGATGGCAAACAGGATTTATTTATCACCAGGGAGTTTGATTTGCCGCTGGAGTTACTCTTTAAAGCATATGAGGAACCTGAAATTGTAGAACAATGGATGGGAACGAAAGTGCTGAAACTGGAAAATAAAAAGCACGGTAGTTATCAATTCGAAACAAAAGATCCGCAAGGAAATCCAGTGTTTCGTGCTAATGGATCAATTCATGAGTTTGTTCCAAACCAGACGATCGTGCGCACATTTGAAATGGAGAATACACCTTTTCCTATTCAACTTGAGTTCCTGGAATTTGAAAAACTTACAGACGATACCAGCAAACTCACCATGCATATAGTATACAAATCAATTGCAGACAGGGATCAAATGCTGAAGTTGCCTTTTAAACAAGGTATAAATATGGCGCATAACCGCTTGCAGGATGTCGTAAGCAAATTAAAATAACACACTATGAAAAAGAGAAACCTGCCTGCCGGCAAGGCAAGCACAATCATTTATTGGATCGCTACTATTTGGCTCGCATTAGGAATGGTATCGACAGGAATGGTGCAGTTGCTCAAGCAGAAAACAGGACCCGGCGGAGTAGATAGTGCCATAGCATTAGGTTACCCTGTTTATTTTCTAACAATACTGGGTATTTGGAAAATGCTGGGATCTGTAGCAGTGCTTATTCCTAAATTTCCATTGCTGAAAGAATGGGCCTATGCAGGTTTCTTCTTTGTAATGTCGGGTGCGGCCATTTCGCATATCGTAACCGGCACAGCCAATGAAATATTTCCCTCATTATTATTACTGATTCTGACGTTGATATCATGGTATTTCAGACCTTCGGCCAGGAAAATCATTTCAGTTAATCAATAAATGAATGTATGAATCCTGCCGTTGACTTTTACTTTGATAAATCAAAGAACTGGGAGAAAGAGTTAGAGAAATTAAGAATGATCGTTCTTGATTGCGGACTCGCTGAAGAATTGAAGTGGGGTTGTCCATGTTATACGTACCAGGAAAGCAATATTGTATTGATACATGTCTTTAAAGAATACTGCGCGCTTTTGTTTTTCAAAGGAGCTTTGTTAAATGATGCAGATGGTATTCTTATTCAACAAACAAAGAATGTGCAGGCAGCGCGGCAGATCCGTTTCACCAATGTCAAAGAGATCGTTAAGATGGAACGCGCGTTGAAAGCCTATATCTATGAAGCTATTGAAGTAGATAAAGCCGGTTTGAAAGTGAAACTTAAAAAGACGACAGAATTTATTATTCCTGAAGAATTTCAAAAGAAATTAAATAAGAGTACTGCTTTGAAAACTGCTTTCAAAGCATTGACACCTGGAAGACAACGGGCATATCTTCTGTATTTTTCGTCAGCTAAACAATCTAAGACCCGCGGGGAAAGAGTCGAGAAATATTTGAAACAGATTCTAAAGGGAAAAGGGCTGAATGATGATTAGTATATAAATCTAAACGATTGCAATCATGAGCAAAATTAATAGTAATAAAAAAGAGTTGTCGTCAGCACAACATCAGGAGCTACTCAAGACATTGAGAACCCGTTTTGAGAAAAACATGAAGCGGCACAAAGGTCTTGAATGGTCCAACGTACAGGCAAGACTGGAGAAGGATACTAAAAAACTTTGGTCACTCAACGAAATGGAAAGAACCGGTGGTGAACCGGATGTTGTTGGTCATGATAAAAAGACAGGTGAATATATTTTCTATGATTGTTCACCCGAAAGCCCAAAAGAACGCAGAAGTTTTTGTTATGATGGCGAAGCGCTTGCGTCAAGGAAGGAGCATAAACCAAAAAATAACGCCATTGATATGGCTGCCGCTATGGGCATCGAAATTTTATCAGAAGAACAATACCGGGAACTGCAGAAACTGGGAAACTTTGATACAAAAACATCGAGCTGGATAAAAACGCCTGCTGATATCAGGAGACTTGGCGGCGCTCTCTTTTGTGATTACCGTTACGGTACTATCTTCGTATATCACAATGGTGCAGAATCTTACTATGCAGCCAGAGGGTTTCGTGGATCGTTAAAAGTTTAAAAAATAATTCTCACATAGGTTACACATAGATTGATTTTACAATAAGGAATATGGATTTTAATCTTTTACTTACTAATATTTCCCGACACATTTCTTTAAGTGCAGAAGAAACAGAATTTTTCACTTCCTTGCTAAAATCAAAATCGTTAGCAAATGGAGAATTCTTACTTCGCGAAGGAGATATATGTAAATATGAATCCTTTGTCACCAAAGGATGTTTAAAAACATATTACCTGGATGAAAATGGATTTGAGCATATTATAGATTTTTCTATTGAAGAATGGTGGGCAGATGATCTATATAGTTTTTTAACCCAAACCGCTTCCAGATCGAACATTAAAGCCATCGAGGACACGGAAATTTTGCAAATAGGAAAGGCCGATCTGGAATTGATCTATCAGAAGATCCCCAGGTTTGAACGATTCTTTCGGATACTTTTCCAAAATGCTTATATAACGCAAAGAGAACAGATCAACCAGGCACTGGCAGCCTCTGCAGAAGAACGATACCTTTTATTTCTAAAAAAGAAACCATACGCTGAAAAGCGATTCCCTCAGAAAGATATTGCCTCCTACCTCGGCATTACCCCGCAATTTTTAAGCACATTAAAGAAAAAACTGGGTCGGGTTAATGTAGATTAACTCCCAAGTCGATTTATCTCATTTGTTTTGTAGCAAACGAGATACTATGGCAAAAGCAAAGCTATTAAACGCGCAAAATATTTCCATTCGGTTCTTTAAGACTATTGAAGAGAGTAATTTAATTGTTGCCGGTAAAACAGAGGGGCAACTGAATTCAGAAATCTGTGAACTGGCGGCAAAAAAATTCGGGATAGAAACACATTGGCACAAGAAGATTGTAAGAAGCGGAAAAAATACGCTGGCTATTTATCCCGACAATCCACCCGACCGCGTAATAGAAAAAGACGATATTCTGTTTATTGATCTTGGTCCGATCGTAGATGGCTACGAGGCTGATATCGGCAGAACGTACGTAGTAGGAAACAACCCCCTCAAATTGAAACTGAAAAGGGATGTTGAAACCGCCTGGTATGAAATCCAGAAATGGTATCAGCTGCAAGCGACATTAAAAGCATCGGAGTTATTTCAGTATTCGGTAGAAAAAGCACATGAAATGGGTTGGGAATTTGGAGGAGAAATTGCCGGGCACATTGTCGGTAAATATCCTCATGAACAGCCAGCTGATCCCAAGAGCCTGGAACTGGATATTCATCCGGATAATGACAATGATATTTTCTTACATGATGCAAATGGTAATAACCGTCATTGGATCCTGGAACTGCAATTTGTCGATAAAGAAAATGAGATCGGCGCTTATTTCGAGCAATTGCTGTAAGAGAAAATATAAATCACCACACTGAACTACATGCGTATTACCAATATTGACAGACCAGCATTGATACTGGTCGACATTCAAAAAGGATTTGACAATATTGATTATTGGGGCGGACAAAGGAATAATCCAAATGCAGAAGAAAAGGCAAGTGAATTATTGAGCCTTTGGAGAAAACATAGTCTGCCCATTTTTCATATTCAACATTGTTCGTCCAATCCAACATCGTTATTACATGCTTCAAATGCAGGAAATGATTTTAAAGAATCAAGTAAGCCGATCAACAATGAACCAATTATTCAAAAAAATGTAAACAGCGCTTTTATCGGGACGGATCTGAAACAGCAACTTGATCGTTTAGACATTAGAAAACTTGTTATCGTTGGTTTGACTACTGACCATTGTGTGTCGACCACTACACGAATGGCCGGTAACTTAGGCTTTGATACTTTTCTTGTGTCAGATGCAACAGCTACATTCAATAAAAAAGGGTTACATGGAGAGAATTATTCCGCAGAGCTTATCCATGCTACTGCACTGGCAAGTTTGAATGATGAGTTTGCAACCATAGTGACCACTGCTTTGCTGAAACAAACTTTACAATAAACATTTCTGAGATAGTGCCCGTTTACGCGCAGGTATAAAGGAGTTTTTGTTTCTTGCTTCGCAATATTTCGAGGCTTCTTATTAGTCTTAATTCTTAATAGATATTTTAGCCACGGATGCACGAATATCGCCTTCGGCGATAAAAAATCCGTGCATCCGTGGCTAAAATATTTGGAAATTTATTTTTAAAAACAATAGCTGTGTAAGCTATTTTATCAGCACAATCATACTAAATGCTAATAATGCAGCACCAGCTACAGCAGCTCCAATCATACCAATAGTCATTCTTCTATCAATTTTCTTTTGCCTGAAAAATTCTTTCTTTGAAGGGGAACTGGTCTCCACAGCTTTGAGGTTGTTGATCGATGTTTTACCATCAACAGCATAAAATAAATTTTGTCTTTTGTCCGGCATATCGTCTGCCAGTTTGAAAAACAACTCTGGTCGATTAATACAAATTGAATTTATGATCTTGAATAGGTAACCTCTTTTAGAAAGATCGTCAGTAGCCAATTTTGCTACGTTTTCTTTCAGTAATGAATAATCAATGGTGCTGATAGTATTGACAGTTTCATTGGTTAATGCATCATACGGCGTGTGTACGGTGGCGATACTATCTCTGATCTGTTTTAATTTATTGTCTGCATAAATCCTGAACTCCCGGAAAGGAATTTCTTTATTATGAAAAGAGTTCCAAAGTCCAAAACCATAGCGAAAGGTATAATGAAATGAGGTGAATCTTGCATTCAGGCTATCACTCATTTTTAAGAAATTGGTCCACCAATACGCATTGTTGATCTTTGCAGTAACAGGATGTGTATTACCAATCGTATCGATTCTAGTCATTTTAACCCTGCCTTTATGGGTGACAGACATCACGTATAGCTTGCCCTCTAATTTTCTGATCGCCGTTTTCTTGCCACTAAATAATAATCCTCCTTTGCCAGTCGCGCTTTCTATTGTATCGGTATGTATTATTGACCAGGCGCTACCGGCAGGATCAATCCATCTTCCCAGTTGATATACGGTGCCGGATTGTTCATTCAAATCTATATAGAATGTCCGCTTCTTATCAATTGACGTAAGTATTGTTCTATCAGAATCATACTGGCCCTGTACAATGTTGAGGTTGATAAGAAAGAGGAAGATAAATAAGACCTTTTTCATGTTCTTATGTTGGATAATATGGGATGGCGCTTTCCGTACGAACCTACAAAAAAACCGGAGACCGACAAGTAAGTCAGTACTCCGGCCATTGTCCAGAATAACTATTTAACAGAAGATTTTATTATTGGACAAGTAATTTGGTTATCCATATATCAAGATCACCATGTGAAGCGGCACCGGCCATATCGAGATCATTACCTTCACTAACACCAGCAATAATAAATCCTTCGGGCACCGGTACGACAGAAAATGGATAATCATCGCCGGTACTACCTATCGTCTTGTTCCATTGCTTGTTACCATCTTTATCAATTTTCAGTATCCACATATCAAGCGTACCACCATTACCATGATAGCCGGGTGCTACATCTCCATCGATGCTGGAGGTTCCGCCCGCTAAAATATATCCGCCATCAGATGTGGAAGCAACTGCTAAACCATATTCCTCACGGCTTCCCCCAAATGCATGCGCCCATAATTTATTGCCATCGTTATCTAATTTTATTGCCAGCATATCATGATAAAATGGAGTGGCAGGACCATGATAGTCTGGTACATCTCCATTGTTACTGGTTGTGTAACCGGTTACTACATATCCACTCGCGGAAGAGGTAACAGCAATAGCTACATCATCAAAAGTACCACCGAGTGCATGTGCCCATAACTTATTACCATTACCATCTACTTTTACTACCCACATATCAAAGCCAATAAAAACTGGTATATGAAAACCTGTTACATCCTGATCATTACTATCAGTAAGACCAGCCAATACAAATCCTCCATCGGGAGTAGCGGTGATCGCACGGACCTCATCCAAATTAGAACCTCCATATACATGTGACCATAGCAATGCACCATTTCTATCTATTTTTATCAACCACATATCTTCGCCGCCATGATTGCCCTGTACATCACCGTTATTACTTGCGGTAAATCCGGAAATGACATAACCGCCATCGGGAGCAGTAACAATAAACCCGTTTCCTTCAGTGGCACTGCCACCATAGGTTTTTGTCCATAGGGTATCTCCGTTCGCATTTAATTTCAATACCCAGAGATCAGCATCGCCATGATTTGCATGAATATCACCATCAGTACTTTTTGTGGATCCTGCAACAATATAACCGCCATCAGTAGCAGCGACAATTGATGTAGCATTATCGTCCAGTGTACCGCCATAAGTTTTTGTCCATACTGTATCTCCACCCGCGTTTAATTTTACTATCCATGCATCGCGGAGACCATGATTTTTGTGTACATCACCATCATTACTGGAAGTTGTTCCGGCTAATACAATGCCCCCATCGGGTGTATTGATTGTCTGACTGGACAATTGATCTTCTTTTTGTCCTCCCAATGCCCTGCGAAATCCAAAGGTGAGTGAAACAGGCTTTTGTGTTACTGTAATTGATACGGATGGAATATTGCTATTGATACCCGGAGAGAAAGTAATCGTTGCTGTCTGCGGAGTTGCTGTACCATTATTAGAAAGTACAGTCAATTTAATGATCGTATTACCAGGCGCGCCGGAAGTTTTATCAATACTGATCCAATTGACTGTTGTCGGTAGTTGCGCTATCCATGGCACGGTTGATTGCACGGTAAATGTAGCTTGCGTATTTACGGTTGTATCTACATGAATAGCATTGGTGCTAAGTGTCAGTGTTCCGTTAGTTATTGTTTCGTGTTTTCGACAGGAAAGTATAAATAGGGTGAGTGAAAGAAAGACAAATGCCTGCCGTGTAAATGTGTTAACCATAGTAGCTACCCATCGGTATTAGCTCGCTACCAGTTGCTTTTAACTTTTGTTAATAAATACTCCTGGTCAATAAATCCATTGCAAGATTGAGCAGCACAATAAATGGATATGCTATTCAATGCTGATTAGCTGCCCATCATGCACTTAATACTACCGATGGGAAACCTGCTTGCTTATTGTTACGTGGGAGAGATGATTAACGAGTAAATTTTTTCAATAAATATTTATTTTATTATGCTGCTGTAGGAATAATCGCAGATAATACATTCTTATTTTCTTTCAGACTATAGGTCACTGATCCATTAGCCATTTTTAACCGGTTATAAACCGTACTCATGACAAGGTTCTTTTCCATTTCATGAAAATCAGTTTGCGAACCATCATCTGAGATCTCTACTTCTATTTCTTTTTTAGCAGCAAAGCTGATGATTACATTTTGTACATTTTCTTTTTTTCCTAATACTTCCAGCCATTTCTCTACTACTTTAAAACAGGCAATGCTATTCTGAAGATTGAGGTTATTGCCTTTGCCGGAAAAGGAGATTGAAATCTTATAGGGATACACGCCTCTCATTCTGCCTACAAAATCTTTCAATACAACCTGGATTGGTGTGGTATCAAGCGTTGAAGGAACAAGGTAGTCAGTTAGTTTTCTGATATCGGCTATTACTTCCTGGATCGTTTGCCTGATCCATGGAATAGCTTTATCTCTTGACTTCTCATCTCTCTCCAGCATATTCAAATAAAAGTTGCTGGCAGCGATCTTTTGGCCTATTTGTTCGTGCAATTCGTACGCAACGATCTTATCGCTTGCGTCTTGTTGCTTTAATGCTTCCTCCAGTGTATTATTTTTCAGTTCAATGATCTCAGTAGCTCTTTTGCGCAACATGATATTCATACCGCGTAATTCGATCAGTTTGGTAAGTTGTCGTGATATAATAGTGAGCGCAGCCTGTTGTTCTGCGTTTAATGAATTCGGTTTAGTATCCATTACACAGACAGAACCCAGTTTGTGACCGGCGGGAGATATGATCGGTGCACCTGCATAAAAGCGGATATTAAGATCGGTAACTAATGGACTATCGAAAAACCGTTCATCTTCCAGTGCATTTTCAATGATCATGGGCTCATCCTGCAGAATGGTATGCGCACAAAAAGCGACGCTTCTGGGTGTCTCTGTTTCTTTCAAACCAATTTTTGCTTTGAACCATTGCCGGTCGGCGTCCACGAAAGTGATCATGGAAGCGGGGCATTGGCAGATCTGTGAAGCCAGTTGAACGAGGTCATCAAATTCCTGTTCGGGTGCTGTATCAAGTATCTCGTAAGAATAGAGATCAAGCAGTCGGAGTTCTTCGTTGTCAGGTAGGACAAAGGCCGCCCATTCGATAAAATTAATCGCATG
>JBDTPD010000122.1:0-8982 GCA_039932855.1 Chitinophagaceae bacterium
GGAAGCTGCCATTAGCGGACAGCAAAAAGTGATCTGGATGCACTGCGCCTCATTGGGTGAGTTTGAACAGGGTCGCCCGTTGCTGGAAAGACTCAAAATCCAGTATCCTGATTATAAATTTCTCCTCACCTTCTTCTCACCCTCCGGCTATGAAGTCAGAAAGGATTATAAAGGTGCCGACTGGATCTTTTATTTGCCAATGGATGGCGCGAAGAATGCGAGGCGTTTTTTGGAAATAATCAATCCTTCACTCGTCATCTTCGTGAAGTATGAGTTCTGGTATTATTATCTGAAAAAAATCAAGTACCGCAATATTCCATTACTGCTGGTTTCTGCATTGTTCTGGAAAGAAATGTCATTCTTTAAATGGTATGGAGGCTTACAACGGAAAATGTTGTCGCGCTTCGATCATCTTTTTTTACAGGATGAGGCATCTAAAAAGCTGATCGATGATATTGGTTATTCAGCTATCACCAGCATTTCGGGCGATACCCGTTTTGACCGCGTGATCGAGATTGCGGAGAAAGCAGAACCGATTCCTGTCATCGAACAATTCATTGATGGAAATAAAACGATCATTGCCGGTAGTACCTGGTCAGAAGATGAAGCCGTGCTGAAGCAAACAATGGAAACGATCAACGATCCATCTTTAAAACTCATCATCGCTCCGCATGAGATAAATGAAAAACACCTAGCCTCGATTAAAGAGTTTTTTCCAACATCTGTCAGGCTTTCCCAGCATTTAACTTTCAACATTCAACCTTCAACTCCGAACATACTGATCATTGACAACATCGGACTCCTTTCGCGTTTGTATCAATATGCATGGGTAACTTATATAGGTGGAGGGTTTGGAAAAGGAATTCACAATACCCTGGAAGCTGCGGTGTATGGTAAGCCGGTTATTTTCGGACCGACCTTTCATAAATTTAAAGAAGCTGCTGACCTGATAAAGAATGGTGGCGCTATTACTATCAGCAATGCAGAGGATTGTATAAAAGTGGTAAAAGAATTATTGGAGAATCCGGAAAAGCAAGCTGCCAGTGCTACTGCTTCTGGTAAATACGTAAATGCCCGGCGTGGGGCATCGGCAAAGATCATTCAGTATATTCAGGAGAAACGTCTTTTGATCAATTGATCGAAATGGAGAACGGCAGGATCATCTGCGTTCCATCCGAGTTTTACTTTCAATTCGCGGTTGATCCAGTATTCGGCTTCGGGGAAAATGCTGAAGCTATTGATCGTTTTAATACTGCGTTCATACATCGATTCATCACCACGGAAAAGATCATTGATAAATAAAAACCGATCATTGATACCAATGGCTTTGCGAAGATCTTTGACAGGTGTTTCTTTCAACACTTCCATCAGTTCTGTCTTGCCCTGTCTTAATTTATCATTTAATGATTCACCATCTGCGGCTTTTCCTTTTCCATTGATCTGGTGAGAAAGCGTAGGTATTTCGGTCATCGGATCAAATACCATATCGAGCTGACCATTTTCCTGTACAATAGAAACAGAACCTTTTTCTACCAGTACCGTTTCTTTTACCTCTTGTACTGCTGGTTGTTGTTCCTCTTCTACTTTTGGTGCGTATTTTTCGTATTGGGGTTCTACTCTGTGCCTGGTCGGCAGCATGACTGATACCTTAGAGGTACCGAGTGTGCGGGTTTCCTGTAGGCGACTGGCAACTTCTTGTTGCAGAAGCTGAAGGGTCATCATCATCTGGGCCGGGTCAGCCTGATTATCCGCCTGTTCCTTTAGTTTAGCAATCAATGTTTGTATTCGTTCCATTATCACAGATTAATCGCTGATTTAAAGATTCTTTGGATTTTGCTGATTTTATTAAAGCCCTGAAAAAAAATTCCGGGTAGTCTATCTGTGAAATCCACTTAATCCTAATATAATCAGCGTTCCCTTTTCATTTCATTATCCTACTTTTGACCGCTATTTTCAAGATTTATTTTTTCAGATGTTACCGCGAAATCTATATAAATCCGGAAAAATACGCGTTACCTGAAGTTACAAACACTTTGCCAATAAAGCTATTACGAGTTTAGGAAATTAAAATCTTAACAATGTTTATTGAACCCAATATACGTGGCGAGCGCAGAGGCTGGATCGAACTGATCTGCGGCTCGATGTTTAGTGGAAAAACAGAAGAACTGATTCGCCGCTTAAAAAGAGTAAAGATCGCTAACCTGAAAGTAGAAATATTCAAACCAGCGATCGATACTCGCTATGATGTGAACAACATTGTATCGCATGATACCAATGCGATCATGTCCACACCGATTGATAATTCACAAAAAATATTGCTGATGGCGCAGGGCATGGATGTGATCGGGATTGATGAGGCTCAATTCTTCGATGATCAGCTTCCTTATGTCTGCGATGAACTTGCATATCGTGGTATGCGCGTGATCATAGCCGGATTGGATATGGATTATACCGGCAAGCCCTTTGGGCAAATGCCTTTCCTGATGGCAAAAGCTGATTATGTTACCAAACTGCATGCGATCTGCGTGAAATGTGGTCATATCGCCAATTATTCTTACCGCAAGATCCCGAATGACGACCAGGTAATGCTGGGAGAAAAAGATGTGTATGAACCGAGGTGCAGGGTTTGTTATAATGAGAAGAACTAACAGCTAAGAGCTATTAGCTAATAGCTTTTAGTGATACATTTGCTGCTTCATGAGTTCCCTCCGCCACATATACACGTTATTTAAAAAAGATCTGTTGCTGGAAGTGCGCCAGCAGTATAGCTTTTATGGCATTCTGCTGTATATCGGTGCTACGATATTCGTGTTATTCATGGCGCTGGATGAACCGGAAGCGAAAGTATGGAACGGGTTATTCTGGGTGATCCAGTTGTTTATCTGTATCAATGCTGTGGCAAAAAGTTTTTTGCAGGAAAATAAGGCAAGAATGCTTTATTTCTATTCGATCGCCTCTCCTACCAGTTTTGTGTTAGCTAAATTATTGTTCAATACCCTGCTGATGCTGGTGATGAGCTTGCTGAGTCTGTTCTTGTTCAGCCTTTTTTTGGGTAGTCCGGCACAAAAAGCAGGACCATTTATCGGGTTGGTATTGCTCGGTGGCTGGAGCTTGAGTCTCATTTTTACATTTTTAGCCGCCATTGCCGCGAGGGCTCAACAAAATGCTGCGATCATGGCAGTGATGGGTTTCCCGCTGATCATTCCCCAGTTATTATTGCTGATACGCTTATCCAATGCGGCTTTCGTTCCATTGCTGACTATTCCTACCGGCACTATCTTATTACTCGTCGCCCTTGATGCGATGGTGATTCTATTATCAATAATATTATTTCCTTTCTTATGGAAGGACTAGTCTTCAGTCGGCAGTCGGCAGTTGGCAGTTGGCAGTCGGCAGTCAGAGTCTGAGAATAATCGCTGTCTATATGCTCAGACCTTTAAAACTTTCATTTACTACAGTCTCTGACTGCCGACTGATAGACTGATAGACTGGCGACTGCAGACTGCTGACTGATTTATTTTTCATTACTTATGTAAAAAGTGTGCGCGATTAGATATACCGCCTTAATTTTGCTCACTTTATGTCTTTTGGCCACTTAAATATCCACGATGACCAATGAGAAGAGTTATATAGCCAGAAATTGGTGGAAGATCCTCAGCATTGTCTTACTCGTTTATACGGTGATTGCCGGCCTGCTATTGCCCATACCTGATTTACCGGCACTGGAAGAAACATCCCGCAATTTATATTTCCACGTATGTATGTGGTTCGCGATGATGATACTCTTTACCATCTCTGTTGTTTATTCCATTTGTTACCTCATCAGTTTTAAACATAAGTATGATATTTATGCCCGCCAGTTTGCAGTGGTCGGCATTGTGATGGGAATTCTTGGGTATGCAACCGGTGCAGTTTGGATGAGTTATACCTGGGCCGATCCTAACAATCCAACTTTTCAATCATTCGGTGCATTGGCAAGAGAACCAAAATTGATTGGTGCTGCTATTGCGTTGCTTATCTACTTTGCTTATCTCGTATTACGTGATTCTATAAATGATATGGATAAACGCGCAAGAATAAGTGCGGTGTACAACATCTTTGCTTACGCGATGTTATTTCCTTCTATCTGGATCGTACCACGCATCCTACCAAGTTTGCACCCGGGACAGGAAGGTAATCCTGCCATGAACTTTAAAGATATTACACCAATGATGCGCGTAGTGTTTTATCCGGCATTTATCGGATGGACATTACTCTCTGTATGGATCGCCACATTGAAAGTACGGCTGAGTTTATTAAAAGAAAAAAAGCTGATGTCATGAGAATAATGAAACGCCTTGCCTTCATACTAATTACGCTATTAAGTTCCATGTTGCTTCATGCACAGGGATCATCAATCGGCAATACCATGCGCAGCAATGGTCGTATTTATGTCGTCATCGCCGTCATCTTAATTATTCTTGCCGGCTTAATATTATACCTTATAAGATTGGATAAAAAAATCTCAAAATTCGAGAAAGAAATATAACTGCAATCTATTAGTGTAATGGCTGCCGACTGCCAACTGCCAGATTGCCAACTGAAACACACGCTTGCTATTAGAAAAATAAAAACCCTAATCATGTCAGAGACACAGTACAGTTTTTTTGGGGCCGTCGAAAAAAGTTTTGACAAGGCCGCGGTATTTACAAAATGGGATCCGGGTATTCTTGAGCAGATCAAAGCCTGCAACGCTGTTTACCGTATGCGTTTCCCATTGAAAAGAGATGATGGAAAAATCGATGTAATCGAAGCTTACCGCGTTCAGCATTCACATCATAAAACACCATGTAAAGGTGGTATCCGCTTTGCCGCAGAAGTAGACCAGGATGAAGTAATGGCGCTGGCAGCATTGATGACTTACAAATGCGCTATTGTAAACGTTCCTTTTGGTGGTGGTAAAGGCGGTATCAAGATCAATCCACGTGAATACTCTGCGTATGAACTGGAAAAGATCACACGTCGTTATACCGCTGAGTTGATCCGTAAAAAATTTATCGGACCCGGTACTGATGTACCTGCACCGGATTATGGTACAGGTGAAAGAGAAATGGCCTGGATCCTTGATACATACACAGCGATGCACCCGGGTGAAATTGATGCAGCGGGTTGCGTTACCGGCAAACCAGTTTCACAAGGTGGTGTGCGCGGTCGTCGTGAAGCAACTGGTCTTGGTGTATTTTTCGGTCTTCGTGAAGTATGCAACATGCCTGATGTAATGAAAAAATTAGGACTGGAAATTGGTGTTGAAGGAAAGAAAGTGGTTGTTCAGGGATTAGGAAATGTGGGTTATCATAGTGCTAAATTCTTCCAGGATGCCGGAGCCAAAATCGTTGGCCTGGCAGAATATGAAGGATCTATCTGCAATGAAAATGGATTGGATGTCGATGCAGTTTTCAAACATCGTAAAGACACAGGTTCGATCCTGAAATTTCCAGGTGCTATAGATTTCAAAAAGAATACTGATGCACTGGAAATGGAGTGTGATATATTAATACCAGCTGCATTGGAGAATGTGATCAATGGAGAAAATGCACCGCGTGTGAAAGCAAAGATGATTGGTGAAGCTGCGAATGGTCCATTATCACCGGAAGCAGATGAAATATTTGTCAAGAAAGGTGTACTCGTTGTTCCGGATATGTATTTGAATGCAGGAGGTGTAACCGTTTCTTATTTTGAATGGTTAAAGAACCTGAGTCACGTACGGTATGGACGTATGGAGAAACGTTTCAACGAGAATATGAATTCTCATATCGTATCGCAGATGGAAAATTTATCCGGCAAAAAAATGACGGAGAAAGAAAAAGAATACATCGTGCATGGTGCCGACGAGGTTGACCTTGTATACAGCGGTCTTGAAGAAACAATGATCACTGCTACGCATGAGATCATGAATGAATGGAAAAACAATCCTTCTATCCCTGATATGCGCACAGCAGCGTATGTAGTTGCTATCAATAAAGTAGCGACGAGTTATGCTGAATTGGGAATATTCCCATAGTGAGTTGTCAGTAGTGAGTAGTGAATGGTGAGTGGTGAGTTCGCAATTTATTTGAAACCCGTCTACGTGACGGGTTTTTTATTATTACTCTTAGCCGATAGTTTCAACATGGGTTTTCGAAATAATATTTTACAGAAGAGATATTATTATTTTTCTAAAGAACAAACGCATTTTACATTAATAAAAAATATACTCGAACACAAATCAGCGGACATTTTCTATTCGCAACCCGGATTTTTTATACTTCCTTCCGACGTCGTTTTACGTACATGCGAATACTTTTCAATTTGTTTATGTACACCCCCATTATTCTTGCGTACCTTTAAGAAAGAATAAACAGAAACTTCAACTACTACATGTCGTCTTCCGTCAACGATAAAACCATCTTGCTATCCCGCGATTTTCCCGGTGATGCCCTTGCCATGCTTCGCGAAGCAGGATTTAAGGTAAAAACATGGTCAGAAGAAAGACCGATGAAGCCGGATGAGCTGATCGCTGCAGCTAAAAAATGCAATGCCCTTCTTTGTTCCAGTACCGATAAGATCGACGCAAATTTTCTGAATGAATGCAGTCATCTCGAAATCATTTCACAATTTGCAGTCGGCTATGATAATGTAGATATTCCACTCGCTAGTAAACTCGGCATTCCGGTATGCAATGCACCCGGCGCTATGAGTGATGCCACTGCTGATATCGCTTTTGGATTAATGATCGCGGTATCGCGGAAAATGTTTTACATGCATAAAACGATAGAGAAAGGTGAATGGACATATTTTCGTCCCAAGGCAAACCTTGGAATGGAACTAAAGGGTAAAACTCTTGGCATCTTTGGACTTGGTCGTATTGGGATAGAAATGGCGCAACGATGTAAGGGCGCATATAACATGGACATCATTTACCATAACCGCAAAGCAAATCCTGAAGCAGATAATTTAGGTGCGGAGTTGGTGAGCTTTGATGAATTATTGGAAAGAAGTGATGTATTGTCTGTTCACAGTCTATTAAATGCTACCACGAAACATATCTTCAATAAAGATGCATTCAGTAAAATGAAGCCCTGGTCGATCTTTATCAATACGGCCCGTGGAGGATTACATGATGAAAAGGATTTGCTGGAAGCGTTGCAGAAAAAAGTTATCTGGGGCGCGGGATTGGATGTAACCAATCCTGAACCGATGCAAAAAGATAATCCGCTGTTGAATATGGAGAATGTTTGTATTCTACCGCATGTTGGTTCCGCTACTATAGAAGCAAGAACAGAAATGGCAAGATTGGCGGCTGATAATATAATTCAGTTTTATAAGAATAATGAGACTCCCCGTCTTGTAAATCCGGAGGCGCTGAAGAAATAGTTTCTTTTGATAGAAAATACGGCAACTTTATTTGTTTTATTACACAGAGAGCCACAGAGAAGGCACGGAGAACCACGGAGGCATTATATTCTCTGTGAAACTCTGCGCCTTCTCTGTGGCTCTCTGTGTAACAAATCAAATTAAAGCTGAAAACTATCCAAATCAATTCCCATCATCTTCAACATTGTCACATGAAGTAGAGAATTCTTTCTTCCAAATTCATCCGCGATTGAATAATGATTAATCCCAGGTAATTTCAATAATTGAACCGACACTATTTTATTCCAGCAATTATATAATTCTTCGCCCTGTTCTTTAAACTCATCTGATTCCTCATCGCCTACTGCCACGATCACCGGACAAGATATGAGAGGTTGCCATCTTACCGGACTATTACGCACCGCCGTTTCTTCATCCATATGCAGGACCTCATTCAATTCAGATAATTGAATAGGCAGTAAATTAAATAATCCACTGATCGCACAAACACCTTTGATCATTTCAATACCACTCCATTCTTTCGACATCATCATCGTTGCTAAATGACCACCGGCACTATGACCAGCGATATACAATTCATTGGGATCACCATTGTATTGAGAAATGTTTGATTGTACCCATTGAACCGCATTCCTGCAGGAAATAACAATCTCATCCATCGACGCTTCTGGTGCTAATGGATAAGTAATGAATACTGTAGTGATATGATAAGGAACAAAAGCAGTCGCAATAAAATGAAATAAGTCTTTATCCAATTTTTGCCAATAACCACCATGAATAAAGATGAGTGTCTTTGACGCTGGCAATGACGAAGGAAATATATCTAATCGTTCACGGGGATGGTTACCATAATGCGCGTTTCTTCTAAAAGCATATTGCTTTCTTATTTCTTCACTGCGCGCTTCCCATCCTTCGAAATAGTTGGCAAAATCCGGAACCTGGAGACGGGTGTTATATTGATAATCGAGAGTGGTCTTATCGTAGTTTTTATAAATTTTCAAGAGCTCATTTGTTTGGTTGGACACAGAGAGCCACGGAGAAGTCACAGAGAACCACAGAGATCAGTCAACAGTTGGCAGTCTGCAGTCTACAGCTTTATACTACTGTCAGCATAATTATAAATCAATAAACTCTGTGGTTCTCTGTGTCTTCTCCGTGGCTCTCTGTGTCCAATAATTATAAAGCTGTAACTTTTTCAGTTTCCTTCAAACAAGAAAAAACAATCCGATAAAACTCAGGATGCGACTGCCAGGTTTTTCCCGTTACTATCTTTCCATCTTTCACTGCTTCATCGGGCGTTACATATATTCCACCACATGATTCTACTTCAAACTTCACATGCTCGTAACAAGCAATTCTTTTATGATCCACCAGGCCTGCAGTCAGTAATATCTGCACACCATGACAGATAGCAAACACATATTTATCATTATGATAAAATTCTTTGACGATATTGATCACACGAGGATCATTGCGTAAGTATTCCGGTGCACGGCCACCGGGACAAATGACTGCCCGGTAATCATCCGTATTGACTTCATCGAAAGAAATATCTGCTTCAACGAGATAGCCTTTTCGTTCAACATAAGT
>JBDTPD010000123.1:0-8979 GCA_039932855.1 Chitinophagaceae bacterium
GGAATGGGTATCGTTATTATTTATTGTTGAGCTATGATTTGAATAAAAGAATGTCGTGCTGGTTTCGTTGGGCACAGACAATAAATAAAAAGCAGCAGGATGTTCGTGCTGCTTCTGAAATAGTTGACGATACTAAAACGGAAATAAAATTCCAGGTAAGATACCTGTTTGGTCATTAAAGTCCATTCAGCTTCGCTCTTTCAAAATACCTTTTGAAAAACATAAGAAGACTTTCTTCACTGGCTGGCTCATAGGTATCTGAGTATAAATCTTTTGCCTGTGCATCGGTCAGGTTGAGCGTAGATTTAAGATCATTATCAGGTTTAATCTTCGTTAGCTTTTTAGTTTTCTTATCATAAAAGAAATAATCCGATTCCAGTTTAAGGTATCTGGAAGTACTTGAAGCGATAATTCCGTCATCGGCAGTAGCAACTTTTTTTGTATTTGTTTTTAGTAATTGACCCTTTTCATTATCGATCAGAACTTCGTAATAAAGTTCTTTTCCGTTTTTTTGATACTGCGTAGAGTTTGCGAATCTTGAAGTGATTAATGAATCTCCAACGGCTACTTTAAGTGTAAAATCCTTTATTGATTCATTAACCTCCATAGAGTCATTCCCATTTAAGAAAGAAACTGACTGATTCTGTACATTATATTTCAATTTATAATCAGTATACTCACGACCGTCGGGGGTTGAAATAGTTCCAGTGCACCATTCTGCATATAGAAACGGAAGGCCTAATACTTTTTGCCCGTTTATAACTGTATAATAGTCTACGAGGTAAAGATTCTTTTTGAGGTAAATTCCATCTGAGCCATTAATATTCAGCAAATTACTAAATGCGGACATGTCTCTGGGTGCACTAGGCGAACCCTTACTAGGATCATGTGAGAGTGACGGTCCATTTCCGGTAAGCTGGGCCATTACCGAAGTACTTGTTATAATAGTAAGGCATGTGGCGATAAAAAAACGGTGTGTTTTCATCATGTGCATGTTTAAAAGATAAAAAAGGTCAACAAATATGAAGGTAGACAATAATTACCTGGGTATTTGTTGCACCTGATTTCCAGATAGGATCAAAATACTTGCGCCCGATCAATATTTTTTTGAAATAGCTAATTAATAAGTAACTATGCTTACCAACCCAAATCTACTGGAGGTTTTATTTGTTAAAAAAATACTATTTTGCGCAGCATTTTCTAAGATTGAATTGTCTCTTCTTCGGTTCACATCTATGAAAATGGACGGTATAGGTTAATTATCAATTCTTTCTAACTTTAAATTTCACGTTCACATGAGAAAACTTGCATGCTTATGCACGGTGCTCACGCTATTTTCTATAATGGCCATTGGGCAAACGCGTACTATCACCGGAACGGTAAAAGACAACACAGGGGAAGTAGTTCCCTTTGCTTCTGTCAAAGTAAAAAACTCAAAATCAGGCGTCTCTGCAGATGAAAACGGAGTCTTCAGAATTATCGTGGAGGGCAATCCTACACTTGAATTCAGTGCCACAGGCTCCGAAACAAAATCAGTGGATGTAGCCGGGATGGGAAATCTCGTTAACGTTACGTTAACAAGAACTTCTGATCTTAAGGCTGTCATCGTAACTACTTCGCTCGGTATCAAGAGACAAGCCAAGGAACTCGGGTATGCTGCCACTTCCATCAGCAACAAAACACTTACACAGGCAAAATCTGTGAATGTGCAACAGGCACTGAACGGAAAGATTTCCGGCGTATCTGTTGCCACTACCAATAGTGGTGTGTTTGAAGATGCGAAGATCAACATCAGAGGTATCCGCTCGTTGACTGGTAACAACCAGCCAATGTTGCTGGTTGATGGAGCTCCTACACCATTAGGGTTTTTGTCATCTTTGCCTCCTGATGATATCCAGGATCTGACGATATTAAAAAGTGCCGCTTCCGCAGCTATCTACGGACCAGATGCGGTAAATGGTGTAATCGTTGTTACTACCCGAAAAGGTGTTGGCAACAGAACTTCAGTTACATTAAGCTCTTCAGTGCAGGCTGCCCGTGTGGCATTCTTCCCTAAACTGCAAAAAGAGTTTGGTGCAGGTGCAGGTGAAACAGCTGATCAGTTCGGTAACTATTTATATGTTCCGTATGAAAATCAGCAATACGGTCCAAGATTCGATGGTTCTATGCAGGACATCGGTCGTGTACTTGAAGATGGTTCAATTCAAAGGGCGCCATATACCAATGCCCGTTTCAAGGATAAAGAAAAATTCTGGAATACAGGGTTGACATTCCAAAACTCTATCTCAGTAGCAGGACAGGATTTCTATATGAGTATTGAGGATGCTAAGATCAAAGGTTTGATGCCTGATGATCAAAACCGCAGAACGAGTTTCCGTTTTAACGGAGGCAAGAAATCCGGCAACTTCAGCATTAATTACGGTATCAACTATGTATTGCAGAATTATGATGTGGTAAATGAAGCTGGCCTTGCTGGTTTATTCCCTGGTGCTTATAACGGAAGTATTTTCTTCCTGGTTATGCAAACACCAAGCAACGTTCCTCTTACTACTTACAAAGATTGGAGAAACAATAAATTTGCGCAGCCCTCAAATTACTATAATGAATTTGCTGCAAGTCCATACTGGATCATCGGCAACGTTCGTCAGAAAGGCAGAGAAGATGATATCATCGGAAATATTGACCTGAGTTATCAACTCGCTCCATGGCTGAAAGCAACTGCGAAAGTTAGTACCAATATTGGCTTTACTAACTTCCAGAACAGTACAGCACCTATTGAGATCAGCGATTATGCTTTATCTATTCCGAGAGCTTCTACACAATATTCAAATCGCCCGGGAAGTGTATTCACTGACGAGGCATATAGTTCAAGAATTAACCTTGATTACTTCTTTAGTGGTGATCATGGGATCAATAAAGATTTTTCAGTAAAATATATTGCCGGGGGTTCTGTTCGTCAGAATCGTTCAAAAGATGTATCTGCAGGGGGTAACAACCTGGTGGTACCTTATTTGTTTAACGTAGCTGTACGTAGCGGTGAAGCTGCAGTTCCGTTATATCCGAATAACTCTTTCATTCAATCAAGATTGTTATCAGCTTATGGTAGCATTGGTTTCGGATTCAGAGATTGGGCATTTATTGAAGCAACAGGAAGAAATGACTGGGATAGCCGTTTGTTGAAAGAAAATCGTTCTTTCTTCTATCCGGGTGCAAATGCTTCAGTAGTTCTGTCTGATGCGATCCCTGCTATCAAGAACAGCAAACTGATCTCTTATGCTAAAGTAAGAGCAGCTTATTCTAAATCAGGTAACGTTAATATTGGGGTATATTCATTGGCTGCAACATATTCTCAGCCAGCAGGTTTCCCTTATGGAAATACAGCTGGTTTCACTGCGAACAATATCATCCCAAGTCCTGATCTGAAACCTGAGTTCATTATCACTAAAGAAGTAGGGTTTGAACTTGGTTTCCTGAAGAACAGAATAAATCTGGAAACAAGTTTCTTTGATCAGAGATGTAACAATCAGGTATTGAATGTATCTCAGTCATCCACGACCGGTTATACAACTGGTGTTGCGAATGCAGCCAGCTTTAAGAACTATGGTGTTGAAATGGATTTGGGTCTTACCCCATTGATCAATATTGGTAAAGGTCATATCGATTTTAAGATCAATGCTACCTATAACGAAAACAAAGTGTTGAGCACACTTGGTAATGTACCGGTTGTTGTTGGTGGTAGCAACCAGTTTACACAGCTTGCAGCCAGCTCCCCTACAGCAAGTAATATCGCTGTTGTTGGTTTGCCAGCATTCGCTTTCCAGTTAACAGATTACCTGAGAGATCCTGAGGGTCGTGTAATTGTTGATCCGCTGACTGGTCTTCCTTCACAAAATCCTGAGTCGATCATTAAGGGCAGATCTCTTCCTCTGTGGATAGTTGGATTTACTCCTTCTTATACACTTGGAAATTTCTCCGTAAGCATGACATGGGATTATAAAGGTGGTCATGACTTTTATTCAGGCTTAGGTTCTGACGAAGATTTTGCCGGTATTTCTAAAAGAAGTGCACAGTATGGTCGTCAGCGTTTTGTTTTCCCGAATTCAGTTTATTGGGATGGTAGCAAATATGTACCAAACACCAGCATTCAAACACAGGATGGCAACTCTGGTTTCTGGACAGGTGGTCCAACCAATACAGCTATCGCTACTAACTATTTCGCAAGTGCAGATGCTTTGAGATTACGTGAAGTAAACATTTCTTATACATTGCCTAACAAATGGATTGGCAATGGCAAGATTGTGAAAAGACTGACTGTAAGTGCAATTGGCAAGAACCTGTTGTTGTTTGTACCAAAATCAAATCAGTGGGGTGATCCTGAATTTAACGGCGCTACCGGTGTAAATACATTTGGTTTGGCTAGTTCATTTCAGTCACCTGCATCAAGATTGTTTGGTGGTTCAATCACTGTAGGATTCTAATATTCTGACATCATTTAAATAAAATAATAGAATGAAATACTTAATTAATAGAAAAACACTCTCGGCGCTGCTACTTTTTACTATTGTAGTGACGAGCAGTTGCAAGAAGACGTTTCTTGACGTAAATGATGACCCGAATCGTGTAACGGATCAAAATGTAACTCCTGAATTGATCTTTACCGGTGCGGAAGTAGCAACAGGTGCACGTCAGGCAACTGGTAGTCTTACTTTTGCCCAAAACTGGGTTGGTTATTTATCAGGTGTAGGTGACTACGCAATTGTGCAGGAAGAAACATCCTATAATATCGACTTCGGTTTCGGCGATGTGCTTTGGCAGGGTCATTATGGAGTGTTGTTTGATTTGTATACAGCTAAACAAAAAGCAATGGCAAAACAGGATACTGTGTTAGCCGGAGCATGTATGGCACTTTCAGGAAAACTCTGGCAGGAACTGGTAGACATGTATGGTGATATACCATATTCCGAAGCGTTTCAAAATGAGAAGACACGTACTCCAAAGTACGATGACGATAAAGCTGTGTATGATGGAGTATTGAAATCACTTGATACTGCTGTTGCCTATCTTCAGAAAACAAAGAGATCGACCTTTGCGGGTGTTGATGTGATTGCCAAAGGTGATGTAACTCTCTGGATAAAATTTGCTAACACGATCAGGTTGAGAATGTTGATCCGTCAATCTGAAACTCCTGGTTTTAATCCTACGACCGAACTCGCATCTATTAAAGCTTCCGGTGGTCCTTTGGGAGCTGGTGAATCATTCAGTGTAAATCCAGGTTATGTAAATGATGTAAACAAACAAAATCCTTTTTACGCGCAGTATGGATACACATCTGCAGCATCACCAGCTGATGCAAATCCACCGGTAAGAGGTAATAACTATATTATCAATACACTTAAAACTAACCAGGATCCGCGTCTGACAAGGTTTTTTGCACTGGTAGGCGGATCAGTAGTAGGCACTAACTATGGTGCTGCAAGTGGCAACCCGGTAAGTACGGCAGCATCTAAATTCGGTCCTGGTCTTCTGGGAGAAAATGCTGGAACAGCTAATGCAACAGGTCCTACACAAGCACAGTGGATCATGACGTCTGTTGAAAGTATGTTCCTCAGTGCTGAAGCAAAAGCACGCGGATGGGATATCGGGATACCGTATGCTACAGCCGAAGCCGCATATGACTCAGCTGTGTCAGAATCATTCCAATGGCTGAAAGTTCCAAATGCAAGAGATACAGCTTCTGATTACAGAGCAAATATTGCTTCTGCTAATTGGGCAAATGCAGGAGGTTCGGTCACTTCGCAAGCTAAATTCATCGCTTACCAGAAATATATTGCATTGACAGGTATCGATGCGCTTGAATCATGGTCAGATATCAGGAGATTGAACATGATGCCAAATAGCGGCTATATTTCAGTAAACCCTGCCAGACTTTCAAATTCACTTCCTGTGAGATTGTTATATCCACAAAGTGAGTATACGACCAATGGTCCGAACGTGACGGCAGAGGGAACTATCAACCAGTTTACTACTAAAATATTCTGGCAACCGTAATCTAAATCAATCTTAAAAAACTGAATATGAAATCATATATCAAATCGATCTTATTGGCGACCGCGACCGTACCGGTTGTGTTGATGGGATGTCTGAAAGACAAGGACTATGATGATGGAGTTACACAGTCACTGCGTTCACAAGGTAACCAGAATGTTATCGAATTGAAAGTGGCTGCCCTGGATGGTACAAACTTCACAGCATTTGTACTTGGTAATAGTAATAGCGACACCACTCTTAATTATGTTCCTGTAGTATTGGATCAGGGGCCGGCTAAGACGGATATAAAGGTTGATGTTGTTTTAAATCCGTCACTGGTTGGTAGCTTCAATGCTGCACAAGGTGCAGGATGGTCAGAAACTCCTTCAAGCCTTTATACCATACTGAATCCTCCTGCTACCGGAGGAGGTTATGTGGTAACTATTCCTGCTGGACAAAGTACCGGGTACATTCAATTTAAGCTTAAGCCTTCTGATTTTCTTGGTTTTGCTTATGCACTTGGTTTCCAGATCAGCAAAATCGAAACTCCGGGTTACCTGATCAGCAGCAATTTCGGTACAGCAGTAGCGGCGGTTAATATTAAGAATATCTATGAAGGTATCTATCATACCGATGGTTACTTCCAGCACCCATCCGCTCCACGTGCTATCAATCAGGACGACTTCCTGCGTACCGCGACTGTAACAAGTGTATACAAAACGCTTGGTGATCTGACTGGTACTAATATCAGCATTACTGTTGGTTCTACTGGTGTTGGTGGTGTTTTCCCTGTTACTATCGCGCCTGGCCCGGGTACATCTGGTACCACTGCGTCTGTAGCTGCAATGGCACCAACTGGTATCTATAATAACACGTATGATGCGAACACACATACTTTTTATCTGCATTATGGATATCCTCAGCCTGGACCATCGAGAATCATCACAGAAGTTGTAAAACTGAAATAAAGGAAACCTAAAATAACACTATTATGAATAAATCACTTTTCACCCGCGCTTCTATATGTGGCTTAGCCAGCATATTTTTATTGGAAGCGTGTAACAATGACCATAAAGACGTAGTGGTGCCGCCAGCACCTGTTACTGATCAATCCTTCTCTCAGAGTTTTGAAACTTTGGCTGCTGCACAGACCCAGGGATGGGTATTTAAAAATCTGAGTGATAACACAGGTACGGATTGGACCGTAAGATCCAGTACTGTTTTTTATGGCGACCCTGCCTTTGATGGTACAAAATTGCTCTACTCAAATTATGCAGCCAGCACTGATGTGGATGGTAATATCAGCAATTGGGCCATCTCACCAGCAAGAATCATTCAAAACGGAGATAAGATCAGTTTTTATGCTCTCTCTAATGGAGAAAACGATGGTTACCCGGACAGGATTCAACTTCGTTTGAATGTATTCAATACTTCGGATAGTATCGGTGAATCATCAAGTGATGTAGGTGGTTTCCTCCGCCCTTTGCTTGATATTAACCAATCGTACAGTTTGGATCCGGGTGGCTTTCCCAGCACATGGACCAAATATGAAGCAACTGTATCAGGGTTGAATAAGCCAGATTCAGGAAGATTTGCAATCAGATATTACCTGGAACTTAATGGTGGTGCTAATGGTGATGAGATAGCAATTGATAAAGTAGAATATACCAGCGCAAGCCATCCTTAATAGCTTACGTTCTTATTTAATAAAAAAACAGGCGCTCCTTTATTGGGGCGCCTGTTTTTTTGTGACTATGATTAATCTTAATTTTTAAAAGATTGATGTGAATGTTTTGAATTAAGAAATACGTATTGCTTTTACAACAGAAACGTCAATTATAAGTCTGTAAGAAAAAAACATTTTCTCAACGTTAAAATACATCTGCAAATTTTAGGAATGCAGTAATCACCTTCAATACCTTTCATTCAACAATGATTTGCTAATCTTTCAAAGAATAATACCGGGAAACGATGAACGGAAATAACGAGAAGGGTATAAGAGTTTGCAGATGACAGATGAAAGAGTGATAAGAAAATACAGCTCGTCAATGTAAAAGGCACCCCGTTGTTGCTAGTCTCCGGTCAAATCGTAAGTTGTATATTTACAACTAGGTGGAAGACTAATGACAACTAGGGAACTCATATGCTTTTTAATTTTGAAGGGACGATGAATTATGGAATCGGCGAGTTTGGTTAACATTTAAATACGAGTATGAAGATCGATATACATCAATCAACGAATTAGCTGGATTGTAACAACTTTGCCATTGCTTGGTAACGATAAAACCCAATCTGAATCGCTTACTATTTCTAAGTATTTAAAGACTATAATCATCTAATTAATTGGAATGAATAAAGAATTTAAAAATACAACTTCAATCCGCTTATTCTATTATGTGATTTCGACTGGATTCTCAGTGTTACTTTTGTACATAATTTTTTTTATTATTAGTATTTGGTCATATTCAGTCACAACTCCAGATAGCTACTCGTCAGTAATTATTAATAATAAAATTGACACATTAAAATATATATCAAGAAAACAAATCAACATATTAACTCCAGATGCTGGTCTAAACAAAAGTTCAATGTCAGGTGTTTATAAGGCTAGAATCAATAATAAAACAATATTAAAAATATGCCCAGCTAAAGTATTAACAATATATATTATTAGATGCCTTCTGTATCTTGTATTATTATATGGTGCTTATAATGTTTTTCTTATTGCAAGCAAATTGAAGAATAAAAATGGAGGCAATTTTAATAACCATATAAAACAAATAAATACTGCATTATTTATTTGTTTTATTCTTTCAATTCCATCTCTCGAAATAATAGCTAATAATCAGGGTAGTATTCTCCTTATACATCAAGTTAATATTTCTTTTTTCGATGGATTTTCATTTTTTATGCTTGCCAGCTCACTCCAAATGGAAAATGCAAAAGTTTTCC
>JBDTPD010000124.1:0-8961 GCA_039932855.1 Chitinophagaceae bacterium
CGAAATGCAAAAACCTGCTAATTGATGATTAGCAGGTTTTTATTTTTTTAGGGAGATGCACAATGAAGCATAAATGCGCATATTTTGGGTGTAGTTTTGGTGCACTTAATCACGACCGCACCCGTTCGACTTTGCTCCTTTAATCATGCGTGATTCTGCTCATGTCTGCACTTTGAAATAATACACCAGTCTGTGAATTTTATAACCTTTAAAATTTACAGCTATGCTGGAGTTACTCAACATTCGATTTACTTTCTCATTACGTACGAGCCATTGGCAAATAATGATGATAAATGGCCACAAGGCATACAATAAACCTGCGAAGCGAAGACGCTTCGCAGAGCGGAATTTGTCGGTTATGGGATTCAGCCGGACCTAAAGGCTGTACAAACTATAAAAGATTACTTGGAAAATATGGATGTCGTACTTGAGGCTGCTTTAAAGTATATTAAAGAAAAGAAGTAAATCGGACATTATTCATAACTTACGAAAATGATAAAATCAATCATAAATGTTCTTTTGCTGACAATCTATGGTATAAGTTGCAGTGCCCAAACAGGTACAGCCTTTAAAAAGACGCTACCCTCTAACGGAGAATTTATCAATAATAAGCCCGTTGGCGCGGGGTGGGTGAACCTGCTGGACTCACCTGTTAACTGGAATGCTGAAAAGCAATATTGGCAATGGAAAAACAAAATATTGCATGGTGAAGCAAAAGGCGATACAGTTCATCATTATTCCTGGACAAGTAAAATCTATGCTGATTTTGAATTGAATGTTTTGATTAAGATGACCGGAGGCGAAGATGCTAATTCCGGAGTATGTATCCGTATACATCCTACAAATTGGGATAATGTGCCGGGCTACCAGGTTGATATGGGAAAAGGTTATTGGGGCTCACTATGGGAAGAACGTCGCGCAGATATGGTACAGAAATATCCCGATTCCCTTGCTGCAAAATTGGTAAAGACCAATGACTGGAACCATTACTATATAATTGCAAAAGGACATCACATACAGGCATGGCTCAACGGCGTTAAGACAATTGACATTGTACATGACGCTGGCTTTACCGATGGTAACATCGGGTTTCAACTTTGCCATGAACGCAGGTATACCGTTGTAGATATTAAGTCGTTGTATATTAGAGAAATTAAATGATTTACCCGCTGGTAAGATCGATGATGAAATACAACAGTTCTATTTATGGCTGGTTAAATCCTAATAGGGCGCCTGTATCATTTAAAGTATCCACCCATTTCGAATTTATTGAAATAGATAGAACTTGAGAGTGATCATATGTTTTACCTCATTGCTGATGTAATGCAGCTGATTAACGATAACAATTGTTGCCTCAATTAAGGATGGAAATACAAATTGGGTAATAACAAGTCCTTTTGGCAGCTAAATAGGAGTGCGTTGTCTAATTACCTGGAATATGCGCAGATGTCAGCTGATCAGAAACCCACTCGTACCACTTTTGTACCTCATAGTATGTAAAAACGTGATAATCAATAATACCACTTTTTGTATTGCAAAATAGGACCGTTTTCAACTTTATTCAACCTTTACTATGTGAAGCTCTATGTGTCCTATGTGGTAAAAAACCTTACCACTTTGAAGCATCTCAAATGGAATAGCTTAGGTTATCACATTGGGTTCCTTCGCCTGAGCTTAGAAAATTGTTTTATCTTTTCTACGCGTGAAATCAAACTTACTCATCGCCTCTTTACTCCTCCACCTGACGCTCTCCGCGCAACAATACCCCTTTGTTCAGTATACTCCGAAGGATGGATTGGTGAATAGCCGCGTTCGAAAAGTATTCCAGGATAGCAGGGGAAGAATCTATTTTCTCACTTTCGGCGGACTGAGTATGTATGATGGCGCAAGGTTTACCAATTATACCATTCAGAATGGATTAGCGATCGATATGGTCAATGATATAATCGAACTGGGAGATGATTCACTGCTTATTGCTACGAATACAGATCAGTTGAACATCCTCGTGCATGGTCAAATGAGAAAATTCGGTGTACCGGATAAAAAGGAAACGATCATCAACCAATTCCTGAAAAGTAGTGATGGTAGTATTTACGCTACCGCGGATCAGGGCTTATTTGAATTGAAGGGACAACAGTTTGCGCCGTTCCTGCAAAATGATTACTTCAATCCCTATCTCGGAACATTGGTCGAGTGGGGTGATTGGCTTATCTGCGGAACCAATGACCTCCGGGACTATACGGGTCTGTACATATACAATAAGAAAAAAAGGATCATAACGGACGCAAAAGTCAATTTACGTATCTCCAGCCTGGCGAAAGACCGGGCGAATCATATCTGGGTTTCTCTTAGTGATGGCATTCACCTTCTCGACTCTACGTCCTTGCTGCAGGGATCGATCAGGTTCGCGCCGGTCGCTGCTCCTTATGAGCAGTTGAATCATTTCGGCGCAAGTTCTTTTTCTTTTGCCCCTCATGATACATGGCTGATCAAAAGTGGAAATGAAATAGTAAAGGCGGGAGATGACGGGTCCATGATCACGATAAAATTTCCGGATCGGGAAGGACCGGCAGGACGCAACAGCATTTATGTTGATCGTGAGAACATCGCCTGGATCTGCACCGAAGCAAATGGCGTCATCAAACTCGCCAATACAAGATTGCGTACAGAATCAGTGGGGTCGGAAAGAAATGAGCCCGCTGTAATAAAAAGCGCCTGCTATGTTCATGATACTACATGGTACCTGTTAAATGATAAGCTTGCGCGAAAAACTAAAAACGACTATCATGAATTCATCGGCAATATACCCGCCGGCTTTTTTTGTATCGGTCAATATGATGGAATGCTCATAGGTTCGGATGGCAAGAGCATTTATTCAGCGAGGATTCCGGCCGCAGGGCAATCAATCAGTTTTTCCCACGATTTGACACTACCAGATACCAGCGCACTCGAATCAAAATCCCTGGTCGATCCGAATGGATATATTATTACCTATAGCCGGACGCATTTATATGTCGTAAAACAAGACATGATCATTTATCAATTGCCTCTTCGCACGGATGATTTTATAGAAGGAATTAAAACGGATGCCGCATCCAGACTCTGGGTTCTTACGCGCTATTCAGGGATCATGATCTTTACGGTTCACCCGGAATCTCCTGAATTTTATTTGCAGTCATCGCTTGCGATCACCAATGAACTAAAGGAAATTTCGCCCCGATGCATGTTGCTGGACAAAAACAATATGCTGTGGATCGGAACCAGGTATACAGGGTTGGTTCAATACCGGTTTAATGGTAGCGGATTACAAAAGCTCCGTCAATTTCAAACAACGGAAGGGTTGACGGATAATTTTGTGACATCACTCGCGGGCGATTCCCTCGGCAATATTATTGTGGGAACCCAGACGGGTCTTGACCGGCTACTCGTTTCAACGACCGGTGAATCGCGTATAGAAAATATAACGCGAAGCAGCAATATTTTCGGAATGATGAAAACGATTTGGGTAAACAGCCAGCACGAAACCTATGCACTCACAAATAGCGGTACGCTGTTTCAACTTCTGGCGCCGGAGAAAAACAATAAGAACTTTCAACCGCAATTATTCATTCAAGAGATCAGGAATAATAATAAAACCGTTCCATTCACCGCTTCTTTGCGACTACCATACAGCCGCCAGAATCTTGTATTCAATATCGCGGCGCCCACATTCATAGATGAAAAGCAGGTATTGTATAGTTACCGTCTCTCCGGAACATCCGACGATAGTTGGAGTGAGCCCTCTTCCAATGCGACCATTAACCTGCTTAACCTTCCGGCAGGTAATTATAGTTTACAGGTAAGAGCTAACTTCCATTCGACCGCTTACACACCTGAAGAACTTTCTTACTCCTTTACAATCACACCGCCCTGGTGGCAAACATGGTGGGCCCGATCATTCATGTGGATCGGTATCGCATCGATATTGATCTTGTTCGTTACACTTTATTATCGCCGGAAACTGGAGCGGCAAAGAGTGGCACTCGAAAAACAACAGGCGATTGAGAAAGAGAGAACACGTATCGCTTCGGATATGCACGACGACCTGGGCGCGGGATTATCCACCATTAAATTTCTTAGCGAGAAGCTTGGACAGAGCACTGCCAATGAAACGGACCGCACTGATGCCGATCGCATCGCCAATAATTCCAACGAACTCGTGCAAAAAATGAACGAAATCATCTGGGCCATGAATGAAAAAAATGATACGCTTGAAGATCTCCTTTTCTATACGAGGTCCTATGCCAGCGAATATTGCGAGGAGAATGGACTCGAATGCGAGACAAGCCTGTCTGCGAACATCTCCAAACAATTTGTCAGTGGTGAAATAAGAAGGAATGTGTTTCTAACCGTTAAAGAAAGCCTGCACAATATTGTCAAGCATGCGGAAGCTACTCAAGTTAAAATTGATTTCGAAACGGAGCAGGACCTAACAGTTACTATCTCCGACAATGGAAAGGGGATGGCGGTCCTCAATGAGGAAGAGTCGGGAGGCAATGGGCTCCGGAATATGCAAAGGAGAATTGAGTCCATCAAGGGTTCGTTCCGGATCGTCAATGCAAATGGAATAACAATTACCGTCAAAGTTCCTTTGAAGGGATAAGGCTATTTATTTTTTATTCCACCACATCCCCATATCAATAACCTTTGTACTATTGAAATCCATTTAATAGATAACTAGATTTACAAGATGAGGAAGATAAAAGTATGCATAGTTGAAGACCTCATTGACGTCCGCGATGGCATGACCAATAAACTGAATCAGGACGAGAGCTTTGAGGTAGTAGCCAGTTTTGCCGACGCCGAAAAAGCTGCACGCGAATTACCCGCCTGGCAGCCTGATATCATCATCATGGATATCAATCTACCCGGAATGAATGGTATCGAATGCATCAAACTGGTGAAACCACTTTGCCCGCAGAGTCAGTTCATCATGTTTACTATTTATGAAGACGATGAAAAAGTATTTGAAGCGTTGACAGCAGGCGCAAGCGGCTACCTGCTTAAGAAAACACCTTTATCGAAGTTCAGTGAACTCCTGTTGGAATTGCATGACGGCGGATCTCCGATGAGTACGCAGATCGCGAGGAAAGTGATCAACCGGATGCGGCATCATGAAAGCAAGGATACGATCGATGAGCTTTCCAAAAGAGAGAACGAAGTACTTCAATTGCTGTCCAAAGGAATGCTGTATAAAGAAATCGCATTGAAACTGGATGTTACTATAAGTACCATCAAACAGCATATTCATAATATCTACGGGAAAATGCACGTACAGAATCGTACCGAAGCCCTCAACAAAGCTTTTCGCAAAGGCTGATCCCCCTCAACTGACCGTTTGTACTATTGCCCGGCATTAGCAATCTGTATAAGTTACAGGAAAGTTTACCATGAAAGAGATCCCAGGTAGTGTCTCAGTTTGAAAAAAAGTAACACAAAGAACACAATCGCCTTCGGCGATCACAAAGAGCACAACGAAGTTCCACACGAATTTGTGTCCTTTATGTTCCGGCGCAGCCGCCGTGTCCTTTGTGTTACTTTTTTTTCAAACTAAGACACTACCGACTTCTGGTATTTCAGTGAAGAACTCTTCACAACAATTTTCTATTACCATAAAATTTTTACTATGACTGCAATTAAAAAAAACGATAGCCTGAAAAAGAACATGCTGCTCATCATTGCTTTACTCCTGATCTCTACAGCCGGTTTTACCCAGGAGAGGTGGCAGGCCGATGTAAGTATTACGTCCGTCAGCATTGTCCCTGCTGTCAGGAAAGCTCCACCACAAGAAAAAGCCCCGCCACAGGAAAATATAAAGACGCATGTAACAAAAACAGACGATAACCTTAAATGCAGCATCACTGTTCATAATGAAAATGATGATGATGCACGCGGCACAATGTTATTAGTGATATTGCCCGTCGAGGTATCTGTTGTAAGTTTTCCCTCCAACGCAACGAAGGATCCATCCGTAACATCCACACAACCCTTTGCAGGTTACATTCTTTTTAACCTGGGCCACATGGCGGTGCAACAAAATATTACAGTGGAATTCACTTTTACAAAATCGAAATATGGTAATAAAGTAGGCGCCTACGCATACAGTGATAGCCCGGACCCAAATCCTGCTAACAATTATAAGGACGCGACATACTGATCATTTACCTCCTCAATAAAAGAAATGAAAAAGCTATCTCAATATCGAAAAAGGATATTACTATCCTTCCTGTTGGTAATAGGACTGGCGGCGCATACACAACAGCAGATCTCCGTTACCAGCAGCCGGGAAAACAGTTATTGCAATGGCACATGTACACTGCTCAATTCGCCCGACCTGAATGGTAATCCAACCGCCGTTCTGTTTATTACACAGCAGGAGGTAAATGGCATCAACCTTGATTCCCATCCGTTCTGTGCCTATTATAACGGGAAGCAATGGAGCGTGATGAATACTGACAATGGCACGATACCTCCTGGCGCCCGGTTTACTGTAGACTATTTTGTTAAACCTGATAATACGCATTTTACGCATATCGTCACAAAAGATAACCTTGTCAAAGAGAAGTCATATATCGATCATGCCGGACTCAATGATAATGCTTCGGCTGTATTCACAACTTTTCAGAATGCATCGCCCAATATCCGGGGAGGAACTATCAATAAAGAAGAAATAAAAACAGCGTATGACGCAAGTGTTGGCAAATGGTATATCAGCAATAGCAGCAATAAGTCACTTGAACTTGCGACAGGTTATAATATTTCTGTTTCTTCCGGCAGCACATCTCTTACAACTCCCATTACCACAATAAAAGCATTGCCCACACAGGTTGTATCATTGGCACCTGCAGTATTTAACCCCGCGCCCGCAACTGACAATTCAGGTCAAAAAGTATATATGAGTGTGATAGGAAAAGTGCAGGGACAATTTCCCGGCGAAGGAACTACAACAAGAATTGAACTTACCAATTTTGAAATGGAGAATGTGTCTCCAAGAGATCTGGCGAGCGGACAAGTCAGCGGAAAAAGACAACATGTTCCCGTGCTGGCGCAAAAACCAACCGGTCCAACCACCGCTCAATTCTTTAAGGCTTTTACTTTGAATGAACTATTGACCACGGTAACATTTGAAATATATAAGCCGGGAACGGGAGGCGCGATGACACTGGATTATAAGATTGTATTGGGCAACGCCACTATAAGCGATTTCAAACTAGTTTATGCTGCTGATGGTCAGAAAGGGTTTGTTGACATGCTCAAATTTACTTATCAAACTTGCGAGTTCACGGTAGGCGGAGTTATAGTTACTGATACATGGCCGAGTACAAATTAAAGGAGTCAATATGAAAAAAATCATTGCTCTCATACCATTCTTACTGCTCAGAGCTTTGTGCAATGCGCAAACTGATCTCGACAAAATGATGAAGACGGCCCAGGAGCAGATGAAAAAATATACCACCGACACTAACGCAATTAAGATGGTAAAGGGTGCGATGGATCAGCAGAAAAAATCATTCGATTCTACAAAGAACAAAACAACGAATAATAATCCAGGACAAATCATTCAGGCCTCTTACGATCCCGGCGACTATGGTAATGTTGATAACTGGAAGTTTCCACCAAAGAATGCTGCGAAGATGGCCGCGATCCCGAAAAAAGTATTTACAAAAACAGAATTGTTAAGTTTTCTAAATGACTTGTACACACAACTCTCCAAAAAATTACCTCCTGGTGTTGCCGCATCGGTGCAATCATTGGCAAACAGGTATCAGAATGATGCCAACAAGATGGGTATGCTGGCAGTGAGTGGATGGTACACGGATCACCGGGAAGAAGGTTTATTACTTATCATCAAAGCTGCACTGACGGATCCCGGCAATAATTTGGTCCTGAATAATTGCGGGGCCATTTTGAATATGAGTGGCATCGAATTCAAAGCAGCTCCTTTACTCCGCTATCTCGTACAAAGTAATCCCGATGACCCGATGGTATTAAATAATCTCGGACAGACATATGCAGGTTTGGGAGAAACGGATACCGCAATGTATTATCTCGGTCGCTGTTTGAAATCTGATCCGGATAATATCGAAGCAAATAATACTTGCGGACAAATCGAAGCGGTGAAGGGTCATACAGAAAAAGCCGTTAGCTATTTTGAAAAATCTATTAAGAACGGTTATAATACACCCGCGGAACTAAAACTCAAAAGAATAAAACCTGAAACGAAGATCGCTCCACTCATAAGACCAAGAATAAAACTTCCGGAATATTTTAACCAGTTCCAGTACAAGTTGCCTGCACAATGCACCAGCATCAACAATGCCGTACAAGCCGAAGCGGAGTACAATGCGTTCAACGCTGAGATTGAAAGAGAATTAAAAAAATTCGGAGGCGAACTTGCACAACTTGCATTAAAGGTGCAGGGTATGACCGCCCATTCTCCGAAATTCGCTAAAGACGATTTTGCTGCGCAACCTTATAAAGAATTATGCAGCATCATGGCGGGTGAAGTGAGATCAGAATTTCAAAATGGTATGTTTCAGTATGATAAAAAGTTTTTTGATGACTGGAGCAACTTAGAGATCGAATACCAGGCGAAATACAAAGCATTGGAGGCGCAGGGAACCTGCGAGGAACGGAATGCACTCGCTAATAAATACCTGCCCAAATATGCAATGCTGATGGAAGACTGGCAGGAGAAATGCCAGGACCATTTCAAAAAATATTTTGATGAAGTAATTTATTGGGAGTACCTGAGCTTTCATTCGCTTGGCAATGATTATTTCCTGATGAATAGTTTTTATCCTATGGTAATACAATACCTGGGAATGCTGGGCAGAGTGGGAAAGACAAAAATCATTTTACCCTGCGAATACACTGAAACAACAGCTACGGCAGATAGTCTTGCGATTGGAGAATTCGAAT